>SKGK01000008.1 GCA_007117465.1 Clostridia bacterium
AGGTTTTTAATCACTACACTTAGAGCCTGGAGCTAGTGAAGTACCCCAAGGTAACTATATCATTCTATTGTAACGTAGCCAGTTAAGACTTAGACTATTCAACCAGCTTGTAGTCTCATTTCCACCTACAAGCCACTACCCTTTAGGGTAGTTGGCTGTTGACTGTTTTAGGTACGCTATATTTCACGCTAAATAGATCTACCGTTACCTTTTTCATTATTTGAGTTTCTAATGGTTTATCATTCGCATCTGTAGGCGTAATCACAATTTGCTCCACTACTTCAATCCCTTCAATCACTTTACCAAATGCAGCATAATCGCCATCTAACTGTGGCGTATCTCCTACCATAATAAAAAACTGTGATCCTGCAGAGTCTGGATGTAGCGCTCTTGCCATTGAAATAACGCCTTTGGTGTGCAAAAGCTCATTTTTAAATTGATTAGATGCAAACTCACCTTTGATGTTATATCCTGGTCCGCCCCTACCCGTTCCTAATGGACATCCGCCTTGAATCATAAATCCTGGAATAACTCTATGAAAAACAAGACCATCATAAAACCCACTATTGGCTAAAGCGATAAAATTATTAACGGTATTAGGCGCTATTTGTGGATAAAGCTCCACTTTTATGATATCTCCACTTTCCATTTCAATGGTTACCACAGGATTAGGCTTTTCACTTTTGCATCCTCCCATAAAAATAATTACGCACAAACATAATAACATTATTGCTATACTTACTTTCTTCATTTTTTCCCCCTTCTATTTAGTTGGTGATTTCAAGAATATACATGCCTTTATATCTTAGCGTTTGAATCTGTTTCTCTACATAATCATAGGACTTTTGTCCTATTATATTGGTAGTATACAAAAAATCTAAGATAAATTCAAGAATTTTTGCAAATTTTTTTCTTTTTTAATACCTATTTTAATATTTCAATAACAATTGTATCGTTAGAAAAAATAGTGGGGATTTCCTGTTCGATTAATGGCTGTGTAAAATGAATAAATACCTTTCTTCAATGAGTGATAGAGTCAAGACCAATTACAATCAGACTATTTGTGACAACAAGTGAAGTAGCTTTGTCCCCACTAAAAATATCAACCTTATTGTTTTGTTTGTCTCTGTAGAGCAGTTCATAAGCAAAAGCGTTGAGCTTACTATCGAATATCGGCTGTCTTGATACAAAAATATCCATCTTATCGCCTCCTCATATTCTATATTATTATTTTGCCACACTTTTAAGCAATTGCGTACAAAAAAACGACATTTTTTTTATTTTTTTTAGGGCCTCATTCATACTTTCAAAAATAAAAAAAGGGATATGACTATAATAGTCATATCCCTTCTCTACTTTCATAAGCTTATTCTAAACTTTTTAATCTTTTTGATAAAGAATTGTAGATAAATACCTCTCACCTGTATCAGGCAGTAGCACAACAATATTCTTACCTTTATTTTCAGGTCTTTTTGCAATCTGTGTAGCTGCAAATGCTGCTGCTCCTGAAGATATTCCTACAAGCAATCCTTCTGCATTCGCTAGTTTGCGTGCGGTTTCAAAAGCTTCCTCATTCTTAACCTTAAAAATCTCATCAATAACAGATGTGTTGAGTATATCAGGAATAAATCCTGCTCCAATCCCTTGAATCTTATGTGGACCGCCTTTTCCACCTGAAAGCACTGGTGAGTCTTTAGGCTCAACAGCAATTACCTGTACGGTCGGTTTTTTTTGCTTTAATGCTTCTCCTACTCCTGTAATCGTTCCACCTGTTCCTACGCCTCCTACAAAAATATCAACCGCTCCATCTGTATCACGCCATATCTCCTCAGCTGTGGTTTTTCGATGAATGTCAGGGTTTGCAGGGTTTTTAAACTGTTGCAAAACAAATGAATGAGGTGTATTTAGTACTAATTCTTCTGCCTTAGTAATGGCTCCCTTCATCCCTTCACTTCCCGGTGTTAGTACAAGCTCTGCACCTAATGCTTTTAAAAGGTATCTTCTTTCTATACTCATGGTATCAGGCATTGTAAGAATAAGCTTATACCCTTTAGCAGCTGCTACAAATGCAAGTGCTATCCCTGTATTTCCACTTGTAGGTTCGATAATAACGGTATCTTTATGAATAATTCCCTTTTCTTCTGCATCTTTTATCATCGCATACCCAATTCTATCTTTAACACTTCCTGCTGGATTAAAAGATTCTAGCTTGGCCATTAACTTTGCGTTAATATCATTTACATAATTATAGTTAGAAAGTTCAAGTAGCGGTGTGTTTCCAATTAGTTCCGTAAGATTCTTTGCAATTTTTGACATGTTATCCCCTCCATATAATAATTCCTAGTATTCCTACTGTTTTTATAGGTATTATTCTAATCTAAAATTCAACTGATGTCAATACCTTTTGGTAAAATAATTATTTATTTTACTGTTTAAAAATGCGTAAAATATCTGATAGTGAAATTTTAGCACTAACTAGACTATTGCAAATGGAAACTAATGGTTTGTCTCTGGCAAATGTTTCTCTTAATATGATTGGTGAGGAAGAGTTAAGAAAGCATGCTGAAACGAGTATCTCCTCTACTCAATCACGTATTAAGGAACTGCAACAATTTATTAGAGAAAATAATATCCTTTCAATACAAGAGGTGCAATAAATGGGTATTTTAATGGAAAATATTTTAAGTAAAATGGCTAATAAATCTGGAGATGCAACTATCTCCTACAGCTTAATGTCATCTGCTGCAGGCGCTGCCACAGCATATATGAGTGCAATACTTGAATCGACTACACCAGAAGTAAAGCGCATGTTTAGTGAATATATGACGCAACATTTATTAATGCATGGAGCTTTCACAGAGCTTTCAAGCAAACGGGATTGGTACGCTCCTTATGAAACACCTACTAACCAAATGCAAATTGCCTATCACGAGTCTGAGAATATTATCGCGCATGCACAGCATTAGTGAGTAAAATTCACTTCACTCATCATCTTTCTTGTTCGCTAGGGGAATCACTTCCCCCTAGCAACGTACGAAAAGTCTTATACATCTCCCATACTAGAAATGAGTTAGCACCTAAAAACCACCTGTCTTTAGTTAGGATGAGCTTCAAATTAATGGACTATAATAAACATCAGATTCATCCTGATTTTGAAGCATTTGTATGCAATTACATAGCTTATTTATCCCGACTTTGATTTGCTGTATATCAGTAGCCGCATAACTAAGTCTTATATAATTATCCTGCGCTTTATTTTCTCCCACATAAAAGATTTTCCCTGGTACGATTAATACTTTTTTCTCTAAACAGCGCTGATATAATGCTGTACCCGACACGCCTTCTGGCAATTTAACCCAAATATTAAGTCCGCCATTGGCTTTACAAACATCCCCGCCCATTTTCTCAACCTCTAAAAGTAACTTCATTATTTCTACATACCGACTGTAGTACACCTCTTTCATATGCATAAGATGTTTATTCCAAAAACCCTTTTTTAAATACAGATGAAATGCTCTTTGTATTAGTCCTGAAGATGCAATATCACTTGTGTGCTTTGCCTGCATAATTTGTTTAAAAAGCATCAGTGGTGCCGCTAAAAATCCTAGCCTTATCCCTGGCATTAATACCTTAGAAAAACTTTTAATATACAAAACTTTATGATACTGATCCATTGATTTAAGAGTCTTTGTTCTATACTTTTTTTCAAAGTTTAAATCACTCATAAAATCATCTTCTATGATGTATATTTTTTTATCTTTTACCAGCTTAAGTAAATCTACTTTTTTATCATCACTATAGCAAAAGGTTGTAGGATTTTGATAATGTGGCATGGTATAGATAAGTTTAGGTCTATAGATGCGTATATATTTTTCTAACTTTTCCATATCTATACCATCTCTTTGTATAGGTACGCCCACTACTTTTGCACCTCTTGACTTAAATACCGCTACAGCACCTGTGTAAGTAGGGTTTTCTACCAATACATAATCCCCTGGATTCACAAAAGCTTTTGCTATAATATCAATGCCCTGCTGCGCACCTGATATGATTTGTATGTTTTGAGCATGGCTTTCTATCTGATAATCCGTCTTTAACCACGAGACAATAGCCGCTCTTAATGCACCATAACCATTGCTCTCATCATAGCCAAAAGCTTTTCCGCCATCACGGTCTAACACCTGCATTAGAACTTGTTTGAAATCTTCTACTGGAAAAAATGCTGGCGTAGGGGTTGCACTTGCAAAATTAATGCTATCTTTTTCAATATGAATGTGCCCTCCTGTCATCAATGCAATACCTGCTACATCTTTTGGATTTTCCGCGTTTTGATGTATAGAAGACTCAAGCTCTCTTTGTGACTCCATATACTCCTCAACCTCTTTTATATCCGCTACATAAGTGCCGCTTCCTTTTTTTGCATATACATAATCATTTTGTTCTAATAATTTATATGCACTAACTACCGTCACAGTATTTACTTGTAATTGCGAAGCTACCTTGCGAATAGGCGGAAGCTTATCTCCTATCTCAAATGTCTTATCTACAATCAGTCTTTTGATATGATTATATAGTTGCAAATATAACGGTCCTTGATCTTTTCCAAATTGAATCGATACAATTTCTTTCATGTTTTGCTCCTTTTTTTATTTTCTTATTGACATCCTAGTGCTCATATGGCATAATTGTAGCAGCTTTAAAAACGATACTGTTTTGTATCGATACAATTATAACAATAATGAAGGCATTTGTAAATACAATTATTTGGAGGGATTTTATTATGAATGAACGTTATGAATTAAACAAAAATCTTGCACAGATGTTAAAAGGCGGCGTTATTATGGACGTCGTAAATGCAGAGCAAGCAAAAATTGCTGAGGATGCAGGCGCTGTCGCTGTAATGGCATTAGAAAAAGTGCCCGCTGACATTCGCAAAGAAGGCGGCGTCGCTAGAATGTCAGACCCTAAACTGATCAAAGAAATTAAAGAAGCTGTATCCATTCCTGTAATGGCGAAAGTACGTATTGGTCATTTTGTAGAAGCGCAAATGTTAGAAGCAATTGGCATTGATTATATTGATGAAAGCGAAGTTTTGACTCCTGCCGATGACATGTTTCATATTGACAAAGAAACCTTTCATATCCCCTTTGTATGTGGTGCACGCAATCTTGGAGAAGCGCTACGAAGAATTGGTGAAGGGGCTTCGATGATTCGCACAAAAGGAGAAGCAGGCACCGGAAACATTGTTGAAGCCGTACGTCATATGAGAACTATGACAGGTGAGATCAGAAAGCTTAAAGCCCTTAGCAAAGATGAACTGATGACTGCCGCAAAAGAAATGGGCGCACCCTATCATTTGGTGATATGGGTACATGAAAATGGCAAATTACCTGTTGTCAATTTTGCAGCTGGTGGGATTGCTACGCCTGCTGATGCAGCTTTAATGATGCAGCTAGGTAGTGACGGCATTTTTGTGGGATCTGGTATTTTCAAATCGAGTAATCCGCAGAAAACTGCTCAAGCCATCGTAAAAGCAACCGCTTACTATCAAGATTCTCAAACACTTGTAAGCGTTTCTGAAGATTTAGGTCAACCTATGCAAAGTGTTGCCCTCGACACGCTTGATGACAATCAACGTTTTGCTAAAAGAGGTTGGTAGCAAGGAGGATTACGATGATAACGCTAGGCGTGTTAGGATTACAAGGTAGTATTGCTGAACATATGAATGTATTACAACAAATAAAAGATGTTACCGCAGTGGCAGTAAAAAACCCCCAAACCTTGACGCAAATTGACGGTCTTATTTTACCTGGGGGTGAGAGTACAACCATAGGAAAATTATTGAAAATTTTTGATCTTTTAGAACCTTTAAAGGAAATGATAAATAAAGGATTGCCGGTATGGGGAACTTGTGCCGGCATGATTTTGCTTGCAAAAAAAATATCCAATCAGTCAGAAACTTACTTAAATGTAATGGATATAGAAGTGTGTCGCAACGGATATGGTAGCCAATTAGACAGTTTTAACACCCAATTAACTATGCCTACAATATCTTCTTTGCCTATACCACTTGTTTTTATTCGTGCGCCGTATATAAAAAATATATGGGGAGATGCAAAAATGATTGGACAGATAGACAAGCGCATCATTGCTTGTCAGCAAAAAAATATATTAGCCACCTCTTTTCACCCAGAATTAACCGATGACTTACGTTTCCATAAATATTTTATAGAAATGATTAAAAAAAATACCTAATTACTTCCATTGTATAAAATTTTGTGCTATAATAGAATAGAAAATGGATAGTTGGAAAGTTGGTCAGTTAGAAAGTTGGAAAGAAAAATATAAAAAGCTGACTTCTGAGGTAAACCGCTTAAATAAAGAATACAAAATACTGATTTACAGGGATATATGATTTTTCAAAAGTACTATAAGTTATTAAAAGAGGGGTTTTTATGAAAGTGAGCAAAAATCAAGTACCTATGTGTTGTAACTGCAAAAGAGGGCGGGTTATCCCTCTTACAAAAGATGTTATTTGTCCTATCAAGGGCGTAGTTTCAGCGTCTTATCACTGCAAAAAATATAGTTTTAATATTTTTTTGATTAAATCTAAACGCAAACGAGCCATTGATAAAGAGGAATTTTCACAATCAGACTTCTCTATATCAGAATAAGTGTATTTTTGTTTTATAAACTCTTCTGATAAAAGAAATGAACGGAAAATTATTTTCCGTTCATTTCTTTTATCATTGATGCCACTCGTCCAAATGGCTCATCAAAAACCATATGTTCAAACACTTCTACTTTTTGTCCTTGGATTAAAAACTGTACTTTATCTACATGCGGTAGTTCTGTAAGAGAATTCACAATGGAATAAATGGTGAGTATCTCAGCCGAAGATCCCCCCCAATGCCTTGACTTAAATTCCTGCGATAAGTTAACAAAAGATGTTCCTTCTTTTGTCTCAATAAAAAGTAATTTGGTTTCAGAAGGTACCGTTCGAGAAAAATCACTAAGTACAGGTCCTTTAATAAGCTCTTCGATAATATGTCTTTCTAAATCTTCTTTTGCGACAATCTCTCGCTGTTCTACCCCTAATTTTTCTGCATTATTGACTGCAAAGTATAGGTTTAGCGTAACCATACTTTGTTCAACTGTATTAACGACATCACTTTTACCTAACACACCATAAGGCTCGCCTCTTGGGCTAAGCAAATCTTCTCCCTCAATCAATATTCTAACTTTCTTGATATTGTCTAACTCACTTAAAGTATTTACCACTGAATACCGAGCAATGATTTCACCCGCACTTCCTTCTGTATTATAATATTCTTTAGAAAAATTCACATTTACAACTGTTCCTTCACGTTTAATACTAATCAGTCTAGTTTCCTCTGGAATAGCTTTTTTCATATCTGCACTATCAGGCCCTTTAAGCAGCTCTTTCATTACTGTATATAATAAATTTTCTTCCTGTTTAAATACAATTTCACGTGTTTCAGATAAAATATTGGTGCGCTCTTTGTTGGTAAAATAGAGTGCTAACTCTTTTTTTTGTTCAAGCTGTACTAACGATTCGATATCACTATCAATATTAACGTCAACATCCTTGTCGCGTTCTAAATGCTGTACATTATTATCATATGCCCATATAAACGCAGTCGTTAATATGATAATTGCTGCAATGCTAAGTACGATTCCTTTTAATCTCTTAGTCATACTTTAAAACCTCCCGTAAGCCTTAATCCATGCTAGATAATTCAGCTTGTCCAACACATGTAAACTTAGTATACTATACAAACTTTACAAAAACATTAATTAGTATTACAAAACTATTAATTATTTTCATTCCATATTATTCCACTTGGTAATATGATATTAAATACACTCCCTATTCCCTCTTCACTCGATACCTCTATATCGCCACTATGAGATTTTACTGCTTGCATTGCAATAGAAAGACCTAAACCAGTGCCACCTGTTTCTCTTGCCCTTGCCTTATCTACACGGTAGAAACGTCCAAAAATCTTATCTATCTCATGCGCTGGAATCCCTATGCCACTATCTTCAATGATAATCTGCACGTCTTGTCTCGTTTTATGCATACGAATGCTCACTTTTCCGTTCGCTGATGTGTATTTGATACTATTATCTACAATATTAAAAATGGCTTCCCACATCTTATCTTCATCTATTTTCATAAAGACACTGTCAGCAACTTCATAGTCTAAGTGTACATTCTTCTCCTTAGCAAGTGGCAATAAGCTTTTATACACGCTGTCAATCACTTTCTTTATGTCAACTTTTTTCATCTCAAGCTCTTTTTCTTCGGCATCCATTTTAGTAAGTAAAAGTAGTTTATTAACAATGCGAGACAAGCGATCTATCTCATTATTTATATCTCCTAAAAATTCTTTTACAATACTCATATCTAAACTTTCAAATTGCAAAAGTGAATCTGCCATCACTTTTATTGAACTTAGTGGCGTTCTAAGCTCATGTGAAGCATTTGAGACAAATACCTTTCTTTTTTCTTCTTCCTCATTTAAACGCTCACTCATCTTATTAAAGGCTTTGCCTAGTTGCGTAATTTCATCATTACCTGTTACAGGTACTTTTTCGATTGTTTTTTCATCTTCCATGTTTTTAATGGCCGCTGTAAAATTCAAAATAGGGGCTGTAATAATCCGCGCAAGAATTGAACTAAAAAAGCCAATAAAGATACTCACCACAAGAGATATAATAAATAGCTTGTTACGGATATCTTCTACAAAACGAACAATCCGCTCTGCAGAAGTCGTCAAGAAAACAACCCCTATGATTTCTCTATCTTTGATAACTCTAACCGCAGTATTAATGACCCATCCTGATGACTCTTCATAATTCGACCTTACAGCATCTTTACCATTTAGTGCATGAATGATTTCTTCTTTGAGTAATACTTTGCCCTCGAGATCACTTTCTTCGCGGTTATCGAATAAAACAATTGCTTCTTTGTCAGTTATAATCACACGAATGGCTCTATCAATCTTCATATCATCAATTACCCTAGCAATAGCATCATCTCGATATTCAATATGCCTAGAAGTAATACCTGCCACAATATTTGCACGCGTTAAAAGCTCCATTTCTTCACGATTGAAGAAATATTGTTCAATCGTATCTAACATATAAATACTTAGCATAAATAACGTAAGTAAAATAATAAAAAAATAAGTCAGTACCAATCGCCAGCGGATACTAAAAAATCGCTTATTCAATTTCCTTGAAATAGTAACCCACTCCCCACTTTGTAAGGATATATCTAGGTTTTGCAGGATTTGGTTCTATCTTTTCTCTCAGACGCCTCACATGCACATCTACCGTTCGAATATCCCCAGGGTAATCATACCCCCACACAATATCTAATAAGCTTTCTCTACTATATACACGCCCTGGATTAGATGTAAGAAGATCTACTAAATCAAATTCCTTTGCTGTTAGCTCGATTTCTCTTTCGTCTACATGCACTTTTCTTGCATTGTAATCTAACGCAAGACCATCAATAATCACCGTTGTTTTTTTGGATGTATTATTAGGCGTTGATATTCTTCTTAAAATAGCTTTTACTCTTGCTTTAAGTTCTAAAATATTAAACGGTTTGGTAAGGTAATCATCTGCACCATACTCAAGCCCTAAAATTTTATCAATATCTTCACTCTTTGCTGTCAGCATAATAATCGGAACACTGGAAAATTCTCTTATTTTTTGACATACCGTCAGCCCATCTACTTTTGGAAGCATTAAATCTAAAATAATCAATTGAATACTTTTATCTTTTGCTAATTTAATTGCTTCTTCCCCATCATACGCTACCTCTACTTGATATCCATCTTGCTCAAAATTAAATCGAATGCCTTTTACTAATAACTTCTCATCATCTACAATCAGTATTTTCACATATTCTCCTCCTTCGCACTATTAAATCACTACACTTAGTATAACGTAATTAAATCTTTCATATCTTCAAAGGTTGTTTCTCCAATTCCTGATACATTGATAATATCCTCAATTCGCTCAAACATACCGTTTTCATTGCGATACTCAATAATACGCTCGGCAATCTTTTCTCCAACGCGCGGTAGTTTTTGAAGCATTTGTTTATCTGCTGTATTTATATTTATTTTACCACTACTTTGGTTAATATACAAGTCACTGGTAATAATTTCTCCTTCTTTGGGTATATAGATGACTTGTCCGTCCATTAGGGGTGCTGCCAAATTAACTTTGTTTAAATCAGCCGTCTCTAACGCCCCTCCTGCTTTTTTAAGTACATCATCTACTCTTTTGCCTTCTTCTAATGCAATGACGCCTGGATTCTTCACCGCGCCTTTAACATCTACTTTTATGATGTTAAGAGGCTTCTCTGGCTCACTTATGCTAATGGCCACTTTTGTCTTAACCTCATCGCCACCCGCTTGTATATTAATATCTTCCACATGGTATTTTGCTAGCATAATGCTTCCTACACAAGCTACAATAATAATCGCAATACTTGCGATAATGCTTTTTCCCCACTTGGTCTCAAAAATTGATTTCATCGTGACACTCTCCCGTCTGTTACAAAATTATCCTCTTTTAGTATTCTATGTTTTTTTATGTTTTCCTCTTTTTTTTGATATTTTTTTATTATTTTTTTACTATTTTTATATGACTTTTCTTTTTTTTTTGGTATAATAGAAACGAAAGGGGGAAGTCATGCGTACAATAAGTTTGATTTTAGTAATGATAATCATTGTACTAGGATGTTTTTCTGTGCCGGCATACGCAGCTGCATCTTCTTATCCTGACATTCACGCTTCTGCCGTTATTTTAATGGATAGCGATTCAGGTCGGGTTTTATATGAAGAAAATATGCATGAAAAAAGATATCCAGCAAGTATCACCAAAATCATGACCGCCATCATTGCTTTAGAAGAAGGCGATTTGGATGATACGGTAACAGCTAGCTTAAATGCCATCAACAGCATTACGCTCAATAGTACACACATTGGTCTACGCGTAGGTGAAAAGCTTACACTAGAGCAAATGTTATACGGTTTAATGATTGCTTCGGCCAACGAGGGAGCCAATGCCATTGCAGAACATATCACAGGCTGTGTAGATTTGTTTATCCAACAAATGAATGACCGTGCAAAAGAATTGGGTGCATTAAATACAAATTTTACAAATACCAATGGATTACCGCACGATGATCATTATACGACTGCTTATGATATGGCCATCATCACCAAACATGCAATGACAATTCCTGCATTTAGAGAAATTGTGAGTACTGATTACTATGAAGTGCCACCTACTAACCGGCTGAATGAAACAAGGTATTTTTCTAATACCAATCATTTAATTAACCGTGCACGTGCTACAACAGCTTATAATTATTATTATCCATCTGCAATTGGTGTAAAAACAGGATGGACTACTAGATCTCAGCATACACTAGTAGCAGCAGCAAAAAGAAATAACATTGAATTAATTACTGTTGTTTTAGATGCTACAAAAGATGACAATCACCATTATTCATACGTTGATACGCTTGCATTGTTTGAATACGGTTTTAAACACTTTGATTATCAGACAATTGCAAGACCTAATCAAATCCTTGATGAAATCGAGGTAATAGATGCCAAGGCTAATCAGATGGTCAAACTTTTAGCATCCCAACCACTACAAGCCTTACTTCCTAAAAACATTGATATGTCACAGCTTGACATGGAATTTGAACTGATATCACCGATTCAAGCACCGATTGAAAAAGGTAATATTTTGGGCTTTGTGACTTTCCATTATAACCATAAAGTACTTGGCACTATCAATGTTATTGCTGATCAAGATGTTGAGCAAGAACCCATAATCGTTATAAAAGAGCAAACATTAACGTTTATAGCTTCTACTACTTTTAAACTGATTGTAGGAATTCTTGTTTTAATCATCATTTTAATTGTTATGCTACGGATAAGGCATAATAAAAATACTGCCTATATTATGCTAGGCAATGGTCATAAACGAAAAATTAAGAATTTTTATAAACGCAAGTAAATAGCAATAAAAAATCCGACTTTAAAAAGTCGGATTTTTTATCTTTAAATACTATCTCACAACAATATTTACGAGTTTTTTAGGAATTGCGATTATTTTGACAATTTGTTTGTCTTGCACAGCCTGTTTTACTTTTTCACTTGCCATCGCTATTTTCTCCATCTCTTCTTTGGAAAGAGAAGTAGATACCATCATCTTATCTTTGAGCTTACCATTGATTTGCACAACGATCTCTACTTCATCTTTTACTAATGCTGCTGCATCATACGTAGGCCAATTTTGCTTGTGCACACTGTCTTGCCCCCCGATTTTTTGCCATAACTCTTCTGTGATATGTGGTACAAAAGGTGCGAGCATTATCACTAGTGCTTTAACTGATTGCCGTAGTAACCCTATATGATATTGCTCTTGCGGCACTGCTTCTTTGTAATGATACATTGCATTTACAAATTCCATAATGGCACTAATAGCAGTATTAAAGTTAAACCTTCCGCCTACATCTTCTGTTACTTTTTTGATGGTAGCATGTAACATATACTCTAGCTGTTTATCTTGCGGCGTAACTGCCTTGCTTTGATGTGTTTGTCCACTATCTAGTACTTTTACCAACTCTTCCACTATACGATTTACTCTATTTAAGAATCGGAACGATCCTTCTACCCCTGCATCACTCCACTCTAAATCTCTTTCAGGTGGTGCTGCAAACAGAATAAACATTCTTGCGGTATCTGCACCGTACTTTTCGATAATTTCCTCTGGGCTTACTACATTGCCAAGGGATTTTGACATCTTCGCACCGTCTTTGAGTACCATCCCTTGTGTAAGTAAATTATCAAAAGGCTCATCCACACTCACATATTTAAAATCATACAATACTTTGTTAAAGAACCTAGAATACAACAAATGCAAAATCGCATGTTCTACGCCACCAATGTATTGGTCAACCGCCATCCAGTAATCGGTCGCTTCCTTTGAAAAAGGTAGTGCATCATTACAAGGGTCGCAATATCGTAGGAAATACCAAGATGAACATACAAAAGTATCCATGGTATCTGTTTCTCGTCTTCCTTCTTTTCCACATTTAGGACACGCTACCTGTAAAAAGCTTTCACTTCCTAGAAGGGCAGACTTACCTTCACCTGTGAATTTTACATCGGTTGGTAACTTCACGGGTAATTGTTCATAAGGTACAGGTACAGTGCCACAATCATCACAATAAATAATTGGAATAGGTGCACCCCAATATCGCTGTCTAGAGATTAGCCAATCTCGCAATCTAAAATTAACAGTCTTCTTGCCAAATTTTTTCTGCTCCATATAATCAATCATTTTGGGCATTGCTTCTATATTAGTAAGTCCATTAAACTGTCCTGAATTCACCATTACTCCTTCTGCTGGGAAAGCTTGTTTCATTGTACTGCCATCCATTATTTCCCCTTCTGGTTGTATCACTACCGGAATAGCAATGTCATACTTTTTAGCAAATTCAAAGTCGCGCTGATCATGTGCAGGAACGGCCATCACTACGCCTGTACCATAATCCATTAGTACATAATTGGCTAAATACAAAGGTGCTTTTTGTCCATTAAATGGATTAATCACATATCTACCTGTAAATACACCCTCTTTTTCAGTCTCTGTAGATGTTCTTGCAATTTCGTTAAGATGCTGCATTTTTTCAATAAATGATTCGCACTCTTGCTGCTGTGGCATCCCTTCAATAAGCGTAGATACAATCGGATGCTCTGGCGCAATTACCATGTATGACACACCATAAATCGTATCGGGTCGAGTAGTGTAAACCGTCAAAGTCTCTTTTAAATCTGAAATTTCAAACTGGATTTCTGCGCCTTCACTGCGTCCAATCCAATTGCTCTGCATTGTTTTTACTTTTTCTGGCCATCCTTCGAGCTTATCAATATCGTCTAACAGGCGCTGTGCATAGTCTGTAATTTTAAAAAACCACTGACTCAAATCTTTCTTACCCACTTGTGATTTGCAACGTTCGCATTGTCCACTGACCACCTGTTCATTAGCTAGTACCGTTGCACAAGAAGGGCACCAGTTTACCAATGACTTTTTCTTATATGCTAGACCATTGTTGTAGAGTTGTAAAAACATCCACTGGGTCCATTTATAGTAATCTTGATGACAAGTTGCTATTTCTCTGTCCCAATCATAGCTAATCCCTAGCCTTTTAAGCTGGTCACGCATATTATCAATATTTTTCCATGTCCATTCATTCGGGTGCACACCATGTTTGATTGCTGCATTTTCTGCTGGAAGACCAAAAGAATCCCATCCCATCGGATGCAATACATTATATCCGTTCATGCCTTTAAAGCGCGCAACAACATCCCCAATCGAATAATTTCTTACATGCCCCATGTGTAAATTCCCTGATGGATATGGAAACATTTCAAGCGTATAATACTTTGGCTTTTCATTTTTTTCTACACTAAAATGTTTGTTTTCTTCCCAATGCTTTTGCCATTTTGTATCGAGTTCATTAAATTTATAACCCATCCTTACTCCCCCTCGTTTTTTACAGTTTTTAAGTGGCATGTACGTTAATATCCACTGGTATTGAATCAGACCACAAGCGCTCAAGATTATAAAAAGAACGCGACTCGTGATGGAATATGTGAACGACAACTTCGCCGTAATCAAGCAAAATCCAACTAGCACTGCTATATCCTTCTTTGTGCCTTGGAGCATATCCTGCTTTTGCTAATACATCTTCTACATTATCTGCTAATGACTTAATCTGTGTATTAGCTCTCCCGGTGCAAATTACAAAATAATCCGATAATAGAGATACTTTTTGAATATTGAGCACTTCAATATCTTGTGCTTTCTTATCTTCTAAAGCACCAACCACTTTTCGTACAAGCTGCTTTGAATTTAAATCCACTCTCACGCCTCCCCATTTTGCTTTTTCAACTATTGTACTATATATTATCAAAAAAATCTATATATTGTGAAAAAAAGAACGACCAAGTCGCTCTTTTTAATCATTTAACTCTAAAGTTTCATAATCATTCCCGACAATGACTGTAACATCAACACCCAACGTATCGTCTATTTCTTTGCGGATGTAAACATCGCCAAGTGCCTTTGCCACTTCTTCTGCATATCCTTTTGAATTTCTATCAATTACTTGCGTTTGTTCATATCTCTCTCCGTCAAAGTTTCCAATGCTTACAACGCGAAATTCTTTTGTTCTCAAACCCTCTGCTACTCTAGTTGCTACGCCGTTAGAGCTAGAACCATTTAGTACTTGTATGCGCATAAACTTGTTGCGCCAATGCGGCTGGCCGATTGTGCTTTGTCCGTCTTCTTGAACTTCTTCATATACTTTCTCATTATCATTCCCTATTTCTTCCTCTGCCATACTTGTTTTCAAAATTTCTTTTGGTGTAAAATGTTCTGCAATAAGTTCTTGGGTCTGCGCTTCATTATGCATAAAATAGGAGATACCATTTACATATCTAGCTTCACCTGGTAAACTCATCATATTGATAGCATCTTTATCTAAGCTAAACACTTCCCCTGCATATCGCACGATTTCATACCACTCAAAATTAGTTCTTATGTTACTTACTACAATGGAAATTAATTTAGGCGTTCTCACAATGTTGCGTATTTTTAGTACTTGGTCAATGGCTGCACTAATAAACTGTTGCTGTGCTCTTATACGTCCTAAATCTCCATCTGGATACCCTGTGCCATTATTGTTTTTTCTAAACCTTACAAACATCTCTGCTTTCTCACCATTTAAGACCTGCTTACCTCTATTTAAACGAATGTGTAAATTTTGATAAGGATCATCATAATGCATATTGATAGGTACATCTACTTCTACTCCGCCTATCTCATCGACAATCCTTCGAAATCCGTCTAAATTAATCACAATATACTTGTTTACATCTATCTCCAAAAGATTCTTAATACTTTGAAATACTTCTTGCTCTTTGCCATAAGCATATGAGGCATTAATCTTTTTATCTGGTCTATGTGTAACAATTCTAGTGTCTCTTGGAATTTGTAGCATGTTCACTTGTTTGGTATCAAAGTTATACTGCGCAAAAATCATAGTGTCTGTTCGCGGTCCATCATCTAATCCTAACAGCATTACATTTAATACCATTTGATTTTTTGCATCACCTATAGGCATTCCTGCCTCATCACCTTCTGGTATATTCTCTCCTATGCGCTGCTCATATTCATAAGATTCATACGCAAAAATACGGTACGCTAACATAACCCCACCTACCACCACACCTGCTACTAATGCAAACACAATTGTCAACACACATACCATTCTTAAAAAAGCTTTTATGTTCATGTTCATTTTTAATCACTCCACTATCTATGCAAAAGTATATCGTTTCTTGCTTCAATCGTCTTAGGATGAATAAGCTTCCTTTTGTGTAATACATATGTTATTGTCCGATCTAATGCGACTAATATTGCCTTATCTAACCTTTCATATGCTACATCACGCAGCTCGTCCACCCCTATAAAACATCGGCTAGGCTCGATAAAATCCGCTAAGTATATAATCTTTGTTATTAACGGCATATCGGCTTTCCCGAAAGTATGAAAACATATTGCGTCTAATATCTCTTCGTCTTTAATACCAAATTCATATCTTGCTATTTTAGCACCTAATGGCCCATGAATAAGACCAATATCTTTTTGACAAATATCATCTAATACTATATCAAATTTTAAACACAATTGCAACATTTGTTGTTTATTAAAATCTTTTGCACAATCATGAAGTAGTCCCGCTATCGATGCTTTTTTTTTATCTGCTCCATAGTGTTTTGCTAATGCTACTGCTGTATGCTGTACACCCATTGAATGTTCAAACCGCTTAGCAGAAAGCATTTTTTCAAGCTTGCTTCCCATCTCACTTTGCTCCATAAATTAACTCCCTTAGTGCGCTTTTGTTTATCCTCTCTTGCTTTCTAATCCCTTCTTTTGACGTAAAAAAAACCAAAATGTTCCCCTTTCTTTCCCGTGCAACTGACCAACTATCTAACTGTTCAACTGATTTGAATACAACCCATTTTTATAAATATACGTTTCGACAACTTCGGGCAATAAATACTTAACAGAAATATCATTTGCAACTTTCAAACGTATATCCGTCGAAGAAATTGCTAGTGAAGGTATTTCAACGAAATGAATTTTCCCATCATATTTCTTAGTCAAATACTGAATGTTGTCTAATAATTGCTCATGCTTAAATCCTGGTCTAGTTGCTGCTACAAATTCACATATTTTAAATAAACAATCTACATCTTTCCATGTCAAAATTTCATTTAACGCATCTGCTCCGGTTATAAAGTAAAATTTGGCTTTACCGTTAAACTGCTGATGAAATTGTTTAATGGTATCAACTGTATACGTATATCCTTGTTTATCTGTTTCATTAGTCGATACCTCAAAAAACGTATTCGAAGCTGTAGCAAGTAACGTCATCAGGTATCTATGCATCTTATTAGATAAATTTTTTTCTTTTTTGTGGGGTGGATTGCCAGCGGGCACAAAGATAACCTTTTGCAAATTAAACTTATCACGCACTGCTTCTGCTGCTACTAAATGTCCGTAATGTATAGGATCAAACGTTCCACCCATAATGCCGATCTGAAGCAACTCGTTTTCATCTGTTTTTTCTTTACGCATGATAAAAAGCCCCATTCTTGTTTACAATTGGTATATTTGAATTTCTATTCCATATCATCATAATAAGAACTCACTTATTTTAAGTGAGTTCTTATGGCAATTGAATTTTTTTATTCTCTTTCGATTCAGCATATAATACAAACTTATTACCTATGACTTGCACAGGCTCAGCACCCGTTAATGTAACCATTTCATCACTAGCTTCACGGGTTTCTAATGCAGTATTATTAAGCACGGTAATCTTTACTAACTCCCGCGCTTCTAATGCATCTTTTACCTGACTAACTAGATTTTCATTAATACCGCCTTTTCCAATTTGAAAAATAGCGGGGGTCGTATTTGCCATTCCTCTTAAATAAGCACGTTGTTTACTATTTAACACCTTTCTTCCCTTCTTTCTATTCCACCTCAACCACCTTTCTGGTCTTACGCCGATGTTGTTCGTACTCTGTGTCTCCTTTTTTCCAGCCGCTTCTCACTTTTTCTACTACTCTTATGCTACTCTCTCTTGTCACAAAATCATTTTTCATTAAGCAAAAATACGTGGAATCCTGTACTTGACAATTTCCACAGCTAAAACACATCATAGCTGCTCTACACCCTCCAGTTTAGTAAATTGTTCTTATGGTTTTCATATTTCTATTGTACTATAAAACAATAGCATTTGTCTATCTTTTTTTTATGGGAGTTTTTTGGTTTGTACAATTTTTTTTTATGTTATTTTAGCAAAAACTAACTTGAATTACTCATTAAACTTGCGTTTAAGCAAGTAATGAAATATTTCCCCAATACACATTCCTTATTTTTACATATGCTGTCTAAAAGTAAGCATACTTCACCTGTTTCAAGACAGTAGCAGTATACGTTCCCCTTATAATTGTAAACAATATTTTCTGTATTATTTAACTGTCGAGTCTCTTCTCCATCTTTCCACATATTTCTGATATCAA
>SKGK01000062.1 GCA_007117465.1 Clostridia bacterium
AACAAAGAGCGATGGGAAAATACAGTTTTAAAATATAATTTATTAAAAGAAGCGCAAAAAGCAAAAGAAGAGGGACTTATAAAACATATTTCTTTTTCGTTTCATGATAAACCTGAGTTTTTAAAAGAGCTAGTTGATGTAGGTATTTTTGAATCTGTGTTATGCCAGTATAATTTGCTTGACAGATCTAACGAAGAAGCTATCTCTTATGCAAAAGAAAAGGGACTTGGAACTGTTATTATGGGGCCTATTGGTGGCGGTAGATTGGCTGCACCATCGCATATTTTTAAAAAGTCCGTTAACCAAGATATTAAAAGCACACCAGAAATAGCAATGCGGTTTGTGTTGGGTAATAAAAATGTAAATTGTTCGCTTTCAGGCATGAATTCCATCGATATGGTAGAAGAAAATGCGCGTGTTGCTTCAATTGAAAAGCCACTATCTCAAAAAGATTGGGATAAAATTAACGCCATGTTAGAAGATACGAAAAAGCTTGCAGAGCTTTATTGTACGGGATGTGACTATTGCATGCCATGTCCTAAAGATATTAAAATCCCTTGGGTATTTCAGCTAATGAATTATCATAAAGTGTATGGATTAACGGAATACGCAAAAAATCAATTTGCTATGCTTGGTAAAAATAAAAATGCAGGGAAACATCCTTTAGAATGTACGGAGTGTGGTGTATGTGAAACGAAATGTCCACAAAAAATCAACATTCGTAAGCAGTTAAAACAAACCATAGATGCATTACGGTAAACCATCAAAAAGGAAAATTGCAAAAAAGCAATAAAATTGATACAAATGACGAAGGAATAAAAAAAGTATTTTAATAATGACAGCCACAGGAGTAGTTTTAACTGCGGCAGTTATATTTTTACTAATAAGCTTAATATGAACCGTGGGTAAAATATGAAGCAAAGGCGATGTTTAGGATGGGGGGAGCCCACTTTACATTAAGTTATAGATATGGGAAACTTTTTGATGAAACACAAGAAGCAGCAGTAGCAGAAATAGAGAAAATTTTCAAAAGTTTTCTTGGTAGTTTTGAAATTGTACCTTTTTCTGATTGAAAATATATGACTAAAGAAATGTGGTTTGGGGAATTCTCATTTTGAAATGAGGCAATAAGCCCTCTAAACTAAAATTCCCAGATTGTAACATGGATATGTATTTTAAAATGGTTGAAAAGATGGAAGTGTTAGCGTGGGAGAAAATGATTGTATCACTTATCGAGGGTACGGAAATTTAATCTATACTTAAATAAAGGATTAAGCGTTAAGATCGGGTTTTATTTTGATGGAATGCATCATAAAAAGTGCAAATAGTTAAACAATACAGGAGATGAATAATGAAAAAGTTGATAATAGGTATTTTAGCCCATGTGGATGCGGGAAAAACAACGCTAGCCGAAAGCATATTGTATCTATCGGGTAGTATCAGAGAATTAGGTAGAGTAGATCATAAGAATGCTTTCTTAGATACCTATGAGCTAGAGCGCGCACGCGGGATTACTATCTTTTCAAAACAGGCGGTATTTACATATAAAGACATAGCAGTATCACTATTAGATACGCCCGGGCATGTAGACTTTTCTGCTGAAATGGAACGAACTTTACAGGTGCTTGATTATGCTATTTTAGTTATTAGTGGAAGAGATGGTGTGCAGGGACATACAGAAACTTTGTGGAAACTACTTGTACAATATAAGATACCAACCTATATATTTGTCAATAAGATGGATTTGGATAGGGCTGATCGAAAGGCACTTATAGGCGAATTAAAAAAGCTACTGAGCGATGGATGTATAGATTTTAATGAGCAACAGCATACAAAGACATTTATGGAGAAATTGGCAATGTGTGATGAGACATTATTGGATAAATATATCGCAACAGGGGAAGTAGAAAAAAAAGATATTGCACAGCTCATTACACAAAGAAAAATATTTCCTTGTTATTTTGGATCTGCACTGAATCTAGAGGGTGTTGAGACTTTTCTTAATGGACTAGCGCAGTTTACTAAGTGTCCTTGTTATTCGGATGCGTTTGGTGCTAGAATTTATAAGATAGTTAGAGACGACCAAGGTAACCGCTTGACCTATATGAAGATTACAGGGGGAAGCTTAAAGGTAAAAATGCTCCTATCAAACCGTAACGAGAACGAAACAGATATTTGGGAGGAAAAAGTTGATCAGATACGCATTTATTCAGGATCTAAGTATGAAACGGTTGATGAAGTGGAAGCAGGTTCTGTGTGTGCGGTTATAGGTATCAGTAAGACATATCCAGGGCAAGGACTGGGAATAGAGGCTGAATCGAATATGCCTATTTTAGAGCCAGTACTTAACTATCAGATTCTGTTACCACCAGAATGCAATATCTATAGTATGCTTTCTAAATTGCGTGAATTAGAGGAAGAAGATCCACAACTTCATATTGTATGGTCTGAACAGCTACAAGAGATCCACGTACAGCTGATGGGAGAGGTGCAAATAGAAATTCTAAAGAGCCTCATTTTAGAACGTTTTGGTGTTAACGTGGAATTTGGATCGGGTAATATCGTATACAAAGAATCTATTATCGAACCGGTGTTAGGGGTAGGACATTTTGAACCATTACGTCATTATGCTGAAGTGCATGTTTTACTTGAGCCAAACGAACCGGGAAGAGGCCTTACTTTTGCTAGTAACTGTAGTAAGGATATATTAGATCGTAACTGGCAGCGCCTGATTTTAACCCATTTAGAAGAGAAAGAACATGTGGGCGTATTGACAGGTTCACCAATTACGGATATGCAGATAACGCTGATTGCTGGACGTGCACACCAGAAGCATACAGAAGGTGGAGATTTCAGGGAGGCAACCTACAGGGCAGTTCGACAGGGATTAAAGAAAGGAAAAAGTGTTCTTCTAGAACCTTTTTATAATTATAAGCTGGAAATTCCCTCAGAATTAGTAGGAAAAGCGATGTCAGATATTCAGCGTATGAGTGGGACGTTTAATCCACCTGAAACAGATGGCGAGATGTCTGTCTTAACAGGATGCGCTCCTGTTTCAACCATGCGGGGATATCATACGGAAGTCATTGCATATACCAAGGGGAGGGGGAGATTGTCTCGAACACTGAATGGATATCAACCCTGTCATAATTCAGACCAAGTCATTAAGGAGATTGGTTATGACAGTGAATGTGATGCGGATAATCCAACAGGCTCTGTATTTTGTGCGCATGGTTCAGGGTTTACGGTTGAATGGGATAAGGTTTATGATTACATGCATGTGGATAGCGCGTGGAACAAAACAGAATCAAAAGAGCTTAAAAAAGAGCCTGCTACAATTAGGGGAAGTACCTATAACAAATCTTTAGAGGAAGAGCTAGAAACTATATTTGTTAATACATATGGTCCGATCAAACATAGACGGGGTAATGCGGAGCGTATGTCTAGGCATGAGAAAAAGACTATCATAAAAGAGCCCCAAAAGAAACAGAATATGATGTTAAAGGAAAAAGAACCAGTAAAGGAGTATTTGTTGGTAGATGGCTATAATATTATATTTTCTTGGGATGAGTTAAGTGAACTAGCAAAGGAAAATATGGATGTTGCAAGAAGAAAACTTATGGATATTCTCTGTAATTATCAGGGTTTTAAAAGGTGTATCTTGATTTTGGTTTTTGATGCATATAAAGTGAAGGGCGGATTAGGTCAGGTTTTAGAGTATCATAATATCCATGTGGTGTATACAAAAGAAGCAGAAACAGCAGATCAGTATATTGAGAAAATAACGCATAAAATTGCGCGAGAACACCGTGTTACAGTTGCAACATCAGATGCTGTGGAACAATTAATTATTTTAGGACAAGGAGCTACTAGGCTTTCTGCAAATGACTTAAAAGAGGAAATAAACCGAATTAATAATAATATTCGTGAAAGTTATCTAGAACGGCAGCTAGCAGGACGCAACTATCTACGAGAAAAATTTAGTGACGATATGCTTGAACAATTAGAAAAAGGTGAATGATTTAAGAAATTTTCTTCTGTCAAAATTTTAATACCATATATTCCTTCAGTTTTATATTGTAAAGGATAGAGGGATTTTAGATTTTTTTCTTGAACCCTATTCTATTTTTGACTGCCGTATGTTATAATTTTAAATGGATAAAGTTAGTCAACTAGGGAAAAGGGGATAGAGTATAATGGGGACAAAATTAAATACCTTTCAACTAAATATGCTAGGAGCAATGATTTTTATTTTGCTTTTTGTTTCATATGGTATTAATAGTTTTACTGTAAATGCAGTAACGCAAAAACAATTATCTGAGTTCGAGATAGAGCTTGCTAAAGTAAACATGCAATTATCTCAACTTAACACAGAATTATCTAAATGGCAGACGCTAGCAAAATCCTATGAAGAACAAATACAACTGCTGATACAGCAGAAAAAAGAAATGCAAAAACAATTAGAAATTGAAAAACAAGACGTCGAACAAAAACAGCAAAAGTTACTAGAAAAACAAATGCTGATAGAAGAACTAAAGCAAACGATAGAACTCCTTGAGATACAGGTAACGGGCGTACAAAATGCAGAAAGTCTAGCGCAATTCTTTTCTAGGTATCCTAGTTTGTCATCTGGAGAAAAAACGATTTTTCTTACTTTTGATGATGGGCCAACCGATATAACCCTTGAAGTACTTGAAGTATTAGAGGAACATGATGTAAATGCTACATTCTTTATTATTGGTAAGCAAGCAGAAAATCAACCTCACATTCTTAGAAAGACATATAATGAGGGGCATGCCGTTTTGGCACATACATATACGCATGAGTATAATATTTATACAAGTTTTGATACTTTTTATGAAGATTTACATAAAGTACAACGCGTAATTCAAAATATATTAGGTAAAGTTCCACCGCCTATTTTTCGTTTTCCTGGTGGTTCTACCAACCATGTTTCACGTCAATATGGCGGCAGAGACTTTATGGCCAGATTAACGGAAGATGTTAAGGAGAAAGGATATTATTACATAGAGTGGAATGTAAGTGCTAGAGACACTGCAATACCTCGACCAGATGCAGAATTAATGACACAAATTGTACTGGATAGTTGTTACAATAAAGATTATGTCGTTGCCTTATTTCATGATCTTAATGTAAACACTGCTTTAGTTGAAGCACTTCCTGTCATTATTACAGAACTTAAGGAACGCGGATATGTTTTTAGAACATTTAGAGATATTACCCAAGCAGAGTTGCATAAGATGCAGCGATTAAGACTTGCAAATATCCCGATACATTAAAAAACAGATGATTAAAACAAGCGTAACTTGGTTAAATATATCATATATTTAATCTAGGAAATATTAAATATCCCGTTAATGCATAATCAAACAAATAACAAGCCAATAGTGACGGCTAATTAGCGGAAGCTCTGCTTATACAGAGCTACAGTTACTGCTAAATAAAACTTTATTAAGGAGCATCTGCTAAAGCAGACTTAGTAAGGTACATCTGCTGTTGCAGACGTATAGTTAACGCTAAATTCGCAATGCTCATTAAGC
>SKGK01000038.1 GCA_007117465.1 Clostridia bacterium
AAAAGTTCCCCTAAACGCTAATCTAGGGGAACATATGGTTATATTTTAAGGGTCTTGCCTCGTCTTATTTTTTTTACTTGGCCTATCTTTAGTCCTGTTTTAAGCGCTATTGTTTCGTTATCAAGCACATCCATTAAGTTCATTTCAATTTGAACTGCTTTTTTATTTTCACCTAAGTTTATTCCCTCTTGTCTTCCTTCGTCCCTTCCCTCTTCCCTTCCTTCTTCTCTTGCTGTCTCTATAACATTAATGTTATCCCGATAGACTTTAAGACTTGATTCATATACGCGCCGCTGCTCAGGTGTATAGTTTGCAATCTCTGCTACCTTAAAAGCCTCTTCAAATACCTCTTCTTTTAAGATAGCAGGGATACTCTCAAAGTTTTCAAGGTTCTTTAAAAAATACAGCCATTTTTCAAAATGGGTGGTTATCTCATGCTCCTGTTTATTAAACTTTGGCAGTTCCACAAAGATGTAGTTTAGTTTTTTATAAAATACCGCATTGTGCTGATTTTTTAAATTAACGGTATGGATATACTCTGATATAATCTTTTCGTCTTTTGCCGGTTTATCGTCTAAATTAAACCCTAATAACCCAACGCAATAAACTTGTTTTAATTTAAAATTCCACTGCCCTTTTTGCGCTTGGTCACGTATTGGAAACGTTGAGTAAAATACAGCTCTATCCCGAAAATATGTTTGGCGCCCATTTTGCATCTCTACAATAAATTGATTCTTCTTCTCATCTTCACAAAAGATATCATACACTGCACCTCTGCTTGTAAAATCAGTTGCTAGCTGCTCATTTTTCTTAAACGTAATATCTACAATCTTATCTTTAATGGGTAATAAATGGTTTAAAAAATCGATTAGCAGCCTCTTATTCGCCTCTTCTCCAAATAGCTTTTTAAATCCAAAATCTGTAAAAGGACTCATGTACCTAGCTTCCACCAAAATCCCTCCCTCGCGCTCTTGTGTTTGTCTCATTCAGTGCCAAACTTTTTGCTCTTATCTATATTTTACTACATTTTAGGGTAAATGTAAATATGTTTCTACAAACCGATGTTCTTTTTATGGCACTCTGACTAATCAGTCTCCTCTTGATTACTTGATTATTAGAAAAACCACGGGGGCAGTCCCCGTGGTTTCTTTTAAGCATACATCTTCTATTTATTACTCATTCGTTAGCACAGGTCCATGCATGTTATAGCTGCCTAGCAGTAGCATAAAGTCATCAAAATTAACGATACCATCTGCATTCAAGTCTGAACGCGAGGCACTACTGTTATAATCTTCTAAAAGCATCATAAAGTCATCAAAGTCAACCTTATCGTCCCCGTTAATGTCGCCTACATTAAACATACCAAAATCAATGTGCATGCCCTCTGATAATGTAGTCGCTTGTGTTACTTTTGATAACGCTTTATTTACCCTTCCTACAAATACGTAATCAGTACCACTTTCAAGACTTTCAAATAGTGCTACGCCTCCTACCACACTAACGCTCTCTATCGCATCATCTACGCCGATAGCTGCATCCGCTGCGTACGCTTCTATGACAAGAGAATCAAGTAGGCTCGTGCCACCGCCTTGAACTGTAGCCAAAACACTTACCGTGTATTCATTTATACTATACTGGGCTGTTACCACAAGATTCTCTGTTACATTATCAAAGACTTTATCCCAGCCAATAAATGTGTGCCACTCCCTTACTGGATCCGCTGGTGGGGTAGCACTGCTCCCATGTTCCACTTCTTCTGTTTTTAATACACTGTCATCCCAGTCTTTAAAGGTTACTGTGTATGGCATATCAGGAGGGGTATAGAATTTTTGAGTATGGTATATTATATAGTCTGCGAAGCTATAATGATTACTATTCGTATATATAGCAACTGCATTACTATCTATAACACCTACTTGTATATAATTTCTATAATCCTGAGCATAAATATACCATTGGAAGCCATATTCACTCATCACTATCTCTGTTGGAGCTCCAAGGATTGATTCTACATCATCACCTATGTTTATAAAAGTCCCTGGTTCTACTGTAACTGTACACTCCGCATATATATCACTATCCTCTGCGCTGGTAGCCCTTATAACCGCAACACCTTCTCTTATTGCGGTTAAGATACCTTCTGGAGATACTGTTGCTATATCATCACCACTTACCACAGACCAGTTAACCTCTTTATTAGCCGCATTTTCTGGTAATACTGTAGCTGTAATAATCTCTGTTTTACCAATTGCAATAGTTGTATTTGTCTTATCTAGCTCTATGTACTCAGGTTCGATAATTGCTTCAGGTATCATCTCTGTGGTATATCCATTCCACGGATTTATCCATCCCTGTGACCCTTCATGATAATAGATAGTAAATTCATCAGTTACATCTGCCCCGTAATTACAGTAATCAAACACCTTATCCCCAAAGCTTTCAGGAGCATCTCCCATGAAAATAACGTTTTCGAGAGTAGTGCACCAAAAAAATGCCATATCCCTTATTCTTGTCACAGAAGCTGGTATTGTAACACTTGTTACTTCACTAACGCAATGAAAGGCATTTTGAAATGCACCGAAACCTATACTTGTTACACTATCTGGAATTGTTATGCTAGTTATCCATGTACTGCTAAAAAACGAATAGCTCCCTATGCTAGTTACGCTGTCTGGTATTATATATTCTCCTTTTTTTCCCGCAGGGTATTGTATTAATGTGGTAATATCTTTATTAAAAAGCACTCCTTCAATACTGCTATAGTTCATGTTTTCTAGTGCCACATTAATCTCTTTTAATAACCCGCTGCCAGTAAACGCCATTACTTGTATGTTAGTTACACTTTCAGGAATGGTTATACTTGTTAACCTAACATTTTCAAATGCACGGATTGCTATCGTCGTCACACTACTAGAAATTGAATATGTTCCTAATCTCCCGCCTGGGAACTGCACCAATGTTGTCACATCTTTATTAAAAAGCACTCCTTCTAAACTAATATAGTTCGGGTTATCATCTTCCACATTGATTTCTATTAGATTTCTACATCCAGCAAACGCCCCCACACCTATAGTTGTTACGCTACTGGGAATTGTTACGCTGCTTAGTTCGCTACATCGTTGAAACGCATAGTTTCCTATATAAGTTACGCTATCAGGAATTATAACTTCTGTTAAGCTCCAGCACCTATTAAAAGCGCTAAAATTTATTCTAGTTACACCATTAGGAATGGTAACACTTGTTAAACTACTCTGGTATGCAAAAGCACTATCACCTATCACAGTTACTGGCTTTGCTTCAATAAATGAAGGAATCTCTACATCCCCACCACTCCCTTTATAACCCGTTATAGTAACCTCGTCATTGCTTATAGTATAATTAAAATCACTTGCTGGTGCAGGAGATGTGTATTCATTTGTTTCACCATCATCACCTTGATAGGTTCCACTTTGCCCACTGACAATGTACGGATTTACCTCACTGCCACTTCCAGATGTAAAGATTGCAGATGACAGATCTAAATAGAAAGCGGGACGGACACCGAACCTCTTGTAGAAAGCATAGACGGAGTTGACTGTGCCATCAGAACAGACGTAGCGAACAAAGTCGCTACTGCAGCTGCCAGCGTACGGGGAACGGAGCCAATAACTCCAATTTTCATCATTCTCTAAGCTGCTATGCTTCCAACTAGAATTTTCAACTGCTTTTTGCGTTTGCTGTCCTATGTAATAATTATCGCCTAAGACATTCCTGTTCTCATATACTGCATTCACTTGCTTAACATCAAGCAGGAACATTTGAAAAGTTATACTTAAAATAATTATAATTTATGGTTAACAGTTAAAAGACTGCATATCCATATCCTCGTTTCTTAAACTTTAATCCTTATTGAAAACATCAATATATCTTTTATAAACGAATACCTTCTTGCGTTTGCGGTTATCAAGGTTGCTTAGTATTCCTTCTCCACAAAGCCTTTCAAGCAAGCGACCACTTGTAGCCACACTTATATCCAGCTTCGTAGTTGCTTCTTCTTAAGTAATCTATTGAAGATGGCACATAGCTTGTTGTGCTTATGGAATATCCACCAATCCAATTCTGTGACCTTCTGAATTTTCCCAGTGTTTTATTTTCGCCTCTGACACCTTCCATAAGTATACCATGTATTTCTCTGATAAGCCTAAATAGTATCATTTTGCAAAACCAACAGCTACTGTACGCCATTTTAATTAAGTCTGCTGGTGATACGATAAAAGAATTATCACAAAATCCAAAATATCTAGGCGCGCAAACAGGGGTTACTGCTGTGCTTCATACATGGGCCAAAACTTATCTTTCCATCCTCATCTGCAAGGTATATATTCTTTAAAAGTCTCAGCACTTTAATTACAAACGTGAGACTTTCTATTTTTACGGTCGAACATCATAAATCTCTAAGGCAGCATCAAAAAAATAACTGGTCAATCGGGGCGAGATAATTTTTCGTTATGCAAGGCGGAGGATTGATGCAATTTCTACTTAATGAGTATAACGAATTTATATAAGTTATGCTTAATGAGCATTGCGAATTTAGCGTTAACTATACATCTGCAACAGCAGATGTACCTTACTACGTCTGCAAAAGCAGAGCCGCCTTATTCGTATTGCGATTGACGACAACGAAGCATAGCGGAAAATTAGCCGTCACTATTGGCTTGTTATTTTGTTGATGATGCCTAATGTGTTATAAGCCGTTCCACGCTTTTTATTTGTCATTAATGTACTATATCTTTCTTAATTTCTTCAATTTGCTTTTTAGGTAGACGTGTCATTTTAGCAGTACTTCTATAATAGCATTTGCAACTGCTATTCCATGACAATGTTTTAACATTTCTATATCATTATAATCATCACCAAAAGCAAGGACTTCTTCTAACTCAATTCCAAGATACTTTGTAAGCTTATTAATTGCTTTAAATTTGGTAGCATCTTTATGTGCAAATCTATACCAACTTTCACCACTAAATCCAATGCAATTACAGTCAGTATATTTGGAAGTTAATGTATTAGTAAAGTTTTCATCGTAAACTTCTACTGCTATTTTATGAGCCATACTATTCAATGAATCAGAATAATCATTATATTGAGCATGAGAAAAATCACTTCCGTAGTTACTCAAATCTTTTCCGACTGTCCTTAAATTTTACCATATTATACATGATATTTCAACCATTATTTTCCTACACTATTCGACAAATTTCACTGCCCATGCCTTAAATCAATACCACTATCCCCAAGCCTACCTAAACTTTTCACAAAATTAAACAATTTCGCGTATATCCCTAAATTTATGTAAATAACATTTTCAAAAACACTTGTTTGCATTTTGTTGCTTTGTCATCACAACTATCTCTTCTTTCTTTACTTTAGGCATAATCAAATAAATAACAAGCCAATTATGCCGGCTAATTTTCCGTTCTACTTCGTTGTCGTCAATCACAAGAAGAATAAGGCGGCTCTGCTTTTGCAGAGCTACAGTTACTGCTAAATAAAACTTTATTAAGGAGCATCTGCT
>SKGK01000140.1 GCA_007117465.1 Clostridia bacterium
CAAAAGATCCCGTTCCGCTTGCAGTGCTTCTTCCGCCTGTTTTCGAGCAGTGACGTTCTCATGCGCGATAACCACGTGCTTGGGACCATCGCCCGCAAATGGCGTTACACGTCCTAAAAACCAGCGTTGTTCATCCGGAGAATGGCAAGGATACTCCATTTCGAAGGATGCGCACTTCCCTGAGATCACATCTCGGATGCCTTGGGCAAAAAATCTGGTATCCTCTGAACCTTCTCCCTGTTTGGCATCACATACCGCGAGGTAATTGCACCCTTCTGAAACAGTACTGTGCTCAATCTTGTTACTCTCTGCGAAATCTCGGTATGCCTTGTTCGTGAGGACTATTTTACCTCCCTCGTTGATTACTGAGATGTGAGACGACAGTCCGTCCACCGTGGCGCTAAGAAATTGTTCCACATCATGCAGAGCCTTTTTCTCTTTCCTAAGAACTTCGTTGGTTGTGTTTAGTTCAGTCGTTTTGTTCTTTACCAGTTCTTCCAAGTGTTCTCGGTGCATATGCAATTCGCGTTCAGCATCCAGGCGTGTCACGATAGTTCCCACCAGGCCTGCCACGGCTAGGTATGTATTTAACAGATCCTTTGGGAAGGGTTCATCAATGATATAACCCACCAGCATCACTGCGATAACCTCATTTTCATGCGTAATGGGTAAAAAGGCCAATGAAAGAGGTGTCGGCGTTGAGATGGTTTTAAAACTAAGAAATCCACTTTCGAAAACCTGGAAAATCTCACTTTTTATTTCTTGAAGCTTTTTGGGATTGTTGTTCAACATTTCATTAAGAATCTGACGATGGTCCCTATGTCCTTTTAAAGAATGCTTTTGTGAGAATGTCTCGCTATGCATTGTAATATCTTTATTGGTTTCCAGTTTTCCAAATGCAATGACATCCACTTCAAAAAAAGCAACCAGTGATTTCCCCACCTCTCGCCATACATCCTGTTGGGTTGTCAGGCTGGAAAAATATTGAGCCAGTTTAATAATGGTGTGGTCTTGTATATTTGTCCAGGGAGTCTTCATCATCTTTTGCCTCCTAATGGTTGAAGATATAGATTCTCTAAAAAAAGTTCCTCAAAATCTTCACACGTTGCTAAGTTAATGATTGTTGACTGCTCATTTAGTTTTTGAAACTGTTGAACACCATCAATTAAAAGTAGAGCTCTCTCACACCCTGCCAATGCCATATCACCACACAGTTCAATGATCTCCGGTGCGGTTTCGGGCAGCAGTCCTATTTGTTGGGCGTTCTTAATGTTTAAATGTTGACCAAAGCTTCCTCCAATATAAATGTGCTTTAGATCCTCCACTTTCATACCCGACTTGTTCAGCAATACTTCAATTCCAGCTCCCACAGCCGCTTTTGCTCGTTGAAATAAATCGATATCCCCTTTGGTCAAGACAATATTTTTTCCATTTTCCACAATACACAAGCCTTTTTTCGGTATCTGAGGGGCAAATACGCCTCGGCAGTTGATATTTTCAACACGAAGTAGACCGGCAATCAGATCTACTAGCCCCGAACCACAAATTCCCCGGGGTTCCATTCCATTGATGACTGAAAAACCCACTGTCTCAGCTCCCACGTCCACTTCAAAAATTGCCCCTGGCTCTGCGGGAATTCCACAACTGATCCCACTGCCTTCAAAAGCAGGTCCTCCTGCGGCTGATGTAACCCACAGCGTTTTTCCGTCCCATAACGCAATTTCTGAATTGGTGCCAAAGTCAATCAACAAATTGCCTGGGCTGCTTTCAAACACGCCTGTGAACATGGCGCCGGCCAACAGATCAGAGCCCACAAAACCAGCTAGTGGTGGCATCACGTCAATCCTGGCCTCAGGATGGAGTCCCCATAAATCTATCCATTCTTTCACATCCCCAGGCTGGCAATCGATAAACCTCATCCAGTGAGCAGGTGTCAGCAACTTCTCGTAATTTTGAGCAGTGAGCAGTGTCAGCATCGCTGTGTTTCCTACCAGAACCATCCGCACAACCTGCGTAATCACAATGCCTTCTCTGACACTCATGTGCTGCAATGCTTCTCCGATAGCCTCTAGCAATTGAAATCGAATGGCATCAGCCTGCTTTGGTGATTCAGTTGCCATAATCAGGCGTGTCATTACATCCAGTCCTCGATTGATTTGGGGATTCAAACCAATTCGTCCGCACAGCCATTTACCGCTGTCCATTGCATATAAAGAAAGTCTGATATGGGTCGTCCCGATATCGATGGCAACGCCATACGACTTCTTGCCATCTTGCAGCAGGCTATCTTCAGGAATCTGCACAGGTATAGTATCTTTGCTTGCAGCACTGCGAAGACACCGCCAATTGGGTAACAATATTGGTTCCATCAAGGATAATTGCAAATCTTTACTGGGCGTAACCTGACAGGCCAGACGAATCCCCTGTTCTAATTGAGCGGGTTCCAGATACACTCGCTCATTGGGCATTATTTCTCCTGCTTCTCCATCTTCAATCCGGATTTTACACAAACCACAGGCACCGGTTCCATTACAGCCTGCACGAATCTGGATATCAGCCCCTTCAAGTATTTGTTTGAGTGTCTTGCCCGGTTCAAAGAAAATTATTCGTTCTTTTTCATCTATCGTAACCATCAGTTTCGGCATTTAATTTCCCTCCTGACGTGTTTCCATAACCATGGCCGTTATGTTTTCCGGTTTTGACTCCCTCGGAATTTCACAACCGGATGACAGAATAAAGCCGCCACGATCGGCAAAGATTTTAATTAGTTTTGATGACTCACGGGCAATCGCCCCCGGCGTTTCCTGCATAAAAGAAAAAGGTTTTATGTTTCCGTCAATACATGTTTTGGGTACAATCTCAATGGCATGGAGGGGATCCACACAATAATCGATATTGGCTATGTCCACACCTATTTGAGAGTAATAAGGCAGAATGGATGCAACGGGACCAGCCGTGTGAAGCCAATTGGCAAGGGATCCGGCTTTTTTGAAGGTGCGAAAAACTCTTTTTACATGCGGCATCACGAATTCTCGGTAAAATTGGGGCGGTATAACATCCGGAGTCGAAGCAGGATCAAATACAATGGGCAAATGCACCCCTGACTCTAATTGAGCTGTCCCAAAACGAATGCATACATCTGTGGAAAAATCCAGCCATTTTTCGAAGGTCTCAGGGTCATCAATGGCTAAATAGAGTGCTCTTTCCATCCCCAATAACTGAGTTGCCAGTGTCATCGGCCCCACTACGCAGCCAACCACCAAAACAGCATCTCCCACTTCGTTATTTAAAATGCCGGCGGCTTTCAAAAGCTCCGGCATACGTCCTGCCTGGCGAGGATCCGGAATTCTCAGATCTTTTAATTCAGTCGATTCAGCCACATATGACTTAATCACAGGATATTCATTTTCCCGGTAGGTTAATCGGGAGCCCACTGCTTCCGACTCCACATTAACATCCATAAGGGCAAACACCGCATCGTACTGATAGTGCTCTAGTGCCCGAAGTTGACCACGAGCTAAAACAGCTCCGTCGCTGATATACTCCCTTAAATTTACACCTGCAAATGTGGACGCATGACCAAAAACCTGGGCAATGACCGGTACCCGATCTGTCTTTTGAAATTGTATGGTTGCCTTAATTCGTTCAAGACTATTCATTATTTTCACCTGACTTTTGTGCAAGATAATGCAGTCCGTCAAATGCTGTCTGGGCCACATAATCAACACCCAGGTCAGCGGCAGAAGCTTGTTTTAGTACGGCACCACCAGCCAATACATTGATGTAACCCAATCCTTTTTTATCCAGTTGCTTTTTCGCCTGGCGTACCTGAGTTACCACCGTGGTGACCAACCCGCTAATCCCAATCGCTATGGCTCCTTCCTTCTGGGCTGAATCGATGAGCTGCTTCAAAGAGCAATCTTTCCCTTGGTCCACTACCCGATATCCCGAGGCTGCCAAAACTGTTTTCAGGATGTTTTTACCCAAGTCATGTACATCTCCCTCTAAAGCGGCAATCACAACGGTCCCTTTGGTCTGTGGCGGATATAACCCCTCGGATGGATAAAGCTCATTCATGACACCCATCACCGCTCGCCCGCAAAGCATTATTTCCAGTAAATTAAAACTCTCCACTGTGCATTTGGTATCCAACTGCTCCATGGCTTTCTCTACGCCATCTGAAATAATTTGCTCTTCTTTGAAGCCAGCATCTATAAGCTTTCTAGTCTCTTCAATTGCTTGATCCCTTTCACCCTCTATCAAAGCCACGATTAACCGTTCCATCACATCTCACTCCTTGCCCTTTGGCTTAATTGTATTCCGATCAATTTGAAGCAGATCAGTTTGAAACTCTTCGATTGGCAGGTTTATTTCTTCCACCATCTATTCCTCCATCTCTAATATCATTCTATCTATTTATCGTTCATTATCTTTATCTATTTTCTACCACACTTGATTTACAAAAACCCCTACAATATGCGGATTTAACTTTTACAATTATTTGGTAATAATCCATGATTTTTTGTCCTTACAAAGAATTCAACTTTTCACCCAAAAAGTGAAGAAAAACATCTTCAAAAAGTGCCCCTAAAGTGTTATAATTAGAGTTGTCACACCAACTAAAAACAAAAAAAGAGCACTTCATAAATTTGCATTTACATTAAAACCTGCGTCGAACGCAGAAGTTTTACTCCTTCTTAATTTTACACTATTATCTGCAGTATTTCAACCATTATTTTTAGACAAATATTAAGTATTAACATAACCTAAATTGAAAAATGGTTTTTTGTTAAAAATGTTTGAAAGCTGGCGATTTATATGTTAAAATATTTAAGTAACAGTCTAAATTCTTCGTGAAATGGTGTTCTTTGAAGCTAATAAAAAATATACGTGGAATTTAGGTAGTCTTTTACACATTCATTGGTAATTATAATAGAATACGTTGTTTTATATTCTGCTGAAATTAACAAGGTAAATGAATTTGAAGAAAATGATGAAATAGAAAAGATTATTTTATGGAATACCGTTGATAATACAGGAAATATAGATCAAATTGACAAAAAGTTGTTAGAATACTTCTTAAACCTGCGAAACGTTGTGTGAAATTTTGCCCCTTTAAGACAGGAGAATTGAAAATATGAAAGAACAAAAATTACAAGAAATAATCAAAGCTTCCCCTTTCGGGTTTGCGCATCACGAAATTATCCTTGATGAGCAAGGTGCACCCATTGACTATCGTTTTCTCGAAGTTAATCCGGCTTTTGAAAAGCTCACGGGGCTTTCTTCAAAAGATATTATCGGCAAAACAGTGAGAGAAGCAATTCCGGGAATCGAAAAGGCCGAATTTGACTGGATATCATTTTTCGGGAAAGTGGCTCTCGAAGGAGTAAGTGAAACCTTCGAGCAGTATTCAGC
>SKGK01000156.1 GCA_007117465.1 Clostridia bacterium
AAAGTACTGTTTTTCCAATTCTTCTAGGTGCAATAATAGACGTACTCCCTGCGCCCACTCTACCAATCTGCTCTATCCATTCTTCTAATTCTCTTAAAATCTCTACTAGCCCAGTAAACTCATCTTCATGCAGTATCTCTTCTACGGGCATAATTTTCTCATATGGCACTAAGTCTTCACTCAGAAGAAAACTGCTTTTATACATTGTTTACGCTCCTCGTATAATAGTACTTGTACACAACAATTTAGTTCGTGTCCAAGCCCATGTGTTTTACCAGAATATTACTGGTAATTTGCTTGTCTAATACAAATAAAAAAACAATGTGTTTCATAGTCACAATAGTGCCTGTGGAGCTTGTGGTAAAGTGGACTTTCATTAGTCATTCAAAGTGAAGGTTGTGGGCGAAATTGTGGGAAACAAGGGTTTATGTTTTCCACAGTTTTGTCCACCAGCCTAAGCTGCTGAATGTCTTATTAAAATCCATCTTTTCCATCAAATCCACATGCCCTGTCTTCTGTCTTGCTACTGTCTTATGGCATTGCTGCTGTAATCACTTTACAAACTGATGTATAAAACCGTTTCCGAAACTTTATTTGAGCTTTCACAAGATCCTAAATATTTAGGGGCTCAAATTGGTTTTATGTCGATTTTACATACATGGTCACAAGACCTGGATTTCCATCCTCATATACATGTAATTGTCTTAGCTGGTGGACTAACAAAAACAAATGAATGGAGACAAACAAGTAAAAAGTTTTTTATTCCAGCAAAAGTATTGTCTAAAAAATTTAGAGGTAAGTTTCTTCACCACGTAAAAAAATACTACAAAAAAGGGTCTTTATCTTTTTATGGAAACGAAAAAGAATATGAAAACCCTAATTGCTTTGATGACTTGATAACGCGAGCATATCGAAAAAAGTGGTATGCTTATATACAGGAAACCTTCTCGGATCCTTTGGGTGTAATCCGGTATTTATCACAATATACCCATCGTGTAGCTATCGCTAATAATCGAATAATTGCTATGGACAAAAAGACCGTTACTATATCAGTTAAAGACCGAGATAATGGGAATAAGATAAAGCATGTTACCTTAAAAGGAACCGAATTTATTAGAAGATTTTTAATGCATGTTTTACCCTCAAGGTTTGTTAAAATTAGATACTATGGGCTTTTAGCAAATCGAAACAAAAAAACAAAGCTAGCGTTATGCCGATATCTCACTTCAAGTCCGACATATATGTCAAGATTTGATGGTTTAAAGTCTTTAGAAATACTAAAAATCGTTACTGGAAGAGATGTTACATTATGCCCTTGTTGCAGAAAAGGTAAAATGTGTGTTGTTCAGTCTGTTGCACCTGGCGCTTCACCATGACAAAAGCAAAAGTAAATACTGATATATGGATAATGCCCGCTAAGTGGGGAGGGGGAAAGTGTATCTAAAATCACTAAGCCTTGTTAAAAAACTAAACTAAAAGAACTTTATAGGGGGTGAATTTTACTATTTTTGGTATCATTACAATGTGAAAAAACCATTGAATCTCCATAATGCGCTACGGGTCCACGACTTCATTCTTCTCAGCAATCAAAAATTTTGCCCGAGGTAAAAAATGTGAAAAGGTCAGGTTTTCCGCAGTATTTAAACGCTGCGAAATCCCTGACCTTTTTTGCTGCTCGGGCAAAACTTCCGATTGCCTGCTTGTAGAACCGTCCCCTGACTCTCTATCATTTTCCATACTTGTTCCTCTTTTAAATCATTTAGTATGCGATAGCCTTCTTTGTGAAGCATAGGCTCAAACTGACAAACAGCGCTATATTCACAATAGGTACAAGATGTATGTTGTCCCTTTTTATACGGACGTATGGCTACATCTCCTCTTAGCATCTCTTCGCCTAATTGCGCAAGCAACCGCTTAACATGTCCTCTTAGTAACTCAAATTGCTTTTCGGTAGCTACAGAGGACGTTTTCCCTAGCACATCTCCTTTATTTAGCCTTGCAGGAATAATCATCGACTCGCCTGCAATGTCATGATCCATCTCTTTAACTAACTTTACATCTGCTAATAAAAGTCCCTTCATCTTAAGTTGTTTCATAATTTGCTGTTCTATTTCTTGTTCCGTTGCTCGAATATCTCCTTTGACAATCGGGTCATCCATTTTAAAATACAACATACCCCCAGGCAAAATAGGCGGTGGTAGCTGTGCACCCCCTTGTTCCCACAAAGCATCTAGGTAAGTTATAAGCTGTATCTGCAGTCCATAATATACATCCGAAAGCGCAAAAGAACGGTTACCCGATTTATAATCAATAATACGAAGATACGACCCTTCTTCTGTCTTTAATGCATCTACGCGGTCAATACGTCCTACTAGTTTAATCTTTTCCCCTGTAGAAAGCATAATATCAATCGGTGCAAAATCACCACTATCCCCAAAAGCCATCTCATGTCCAATGGGTTCAAACCCACTCTTTTGAATATGAACGGTAATCACCCATACCGCTCTTGCTAAAATGCGTTTTAGTCTACCCGCTATATAGTGATACCGCTTAGAGCTGTTGAGTATCTGGTGTGACATGTCCGTTAGCATTTGGTCTACAATTTCTGATACTGTCTGCACGCACCACTCTTTAGTAATCTCTTCCCAGGAAATCTCTTTTGCTTTTACACACTTAAAAAACATTTCCAACACATCATGCATAAAGCTTCCTAAATCTGGTGCTCGAAGTGTAAATGTTTTTCTTTCTTTTGCCTTTAATCCATACTTTACATAATGCGAAAAGGGACAAGAAGCAAACTGTTCCATCCTCGAAATACTTGTATATATCGGACTGCCATAAAGCTTTTTTATTTTCTTTGAAGGGACAGCTTTTACCTCATTAGTATAAAAAATTCCTGAAAGCGCCATCTGGCATTTATGCTTCCAGTCATCTTGTGAGCAAAACCATCCATATACCCCCCACCAGACAGGATTTACCTCTTGTCCCTCTATCCTGTGGTGCATTTGCATGACCATTTGGTTAAATGTTGGCTGTGGTGTGCTTATCATCTCATACTGCGCCTCATCACTTTTATCTATTACTATGTTGCTTCTCTCTTTTATATTTGCAAATATTTTTTTCATTCTTGCAATAATGACAGACGGTCTTAACGCCCTGCCTTCTAAATCCGCAATCGGATAACTTAAGCGCAGATACCCATTTACCGATGTAAGGGTTTTATATATCAAAAATTGTTCTTCAAACGCCTGCGCTCTGGTGTCCGGTGCAAGTTCTAACCCTTCTTGCTTTAAGTAATGACGGTCTGCATCGGATAAAATGCCTTCTTCATTATTGACTGCCGGAAATACTCCATCATTTACACCTAGTACATAGAGTGTTTTTAAACCCTGATTCCTTGAGCGTTCCACGCTTCCTACAAACACCTGATCAAGCGCAGGAGGAATGAGACCTAACTGACACTGCTCTAAACCTATACTAAAAAATGTCTTGTACTGCTTCATTGTGATGCGCTGCTCTCCCATCGTATCCACCATCTGATTGAGTACATCCATCAAAAGATGCCATATTTGTTCGTATTGATTCGCTAAGTTTAGCTCTCCCATTTGACGAAAGCTTTCTACTTTTTTCTCTATCCTCTCTGGTACACCTAACTCACATAAAAACGTATGTACTGCGGTACACATATCTAAGATTGTTTTTTTACCTTTGGTACTTTCATAAAACTGTGTTAGCGGTGTAATGATTTTTTGTCTTATCTCATTAATTTTGGCCATTTGCTCTTTTTGATATTCGGATGGCTCTTCTTGTATTCTTGGATTCACATAAGCGTTCCACGTCTCTTTTTTAGTCCATTTTGTCACCCCACGTATCCCTGTCTCTAACACATAGTTTTCGATAATATCGATTTCTTCCCTCAGAATATCTGTAAGCCCTGTTTTTAAATAGCGAAAAACAGCGGCATACGACCAGTGGTACACAAAAATATCCAGCGCAGATAATATAAGCAGCACAAGTGGGTGGCTCTTCACCTCTTTTTTAGTATCAATAAAAAACGGAATATCATACTGCCTAAAAATAGCCGTAATTAGTTCCTCATATGCTGCTAAATCACGTGTTATAACACCTAATTGTCGGTATCTAAGCTTCTCTTCTCGGCACAACCTGACAATATCTCTTGCAGTGTCCTCTACCTCACTATAAAGATTGACAGCAGAAAACATCCCTATTTTCTCTGTAGGTTTGGTATATGAAGTATGCGGAAATGAGAAAAAATATTTTTCTAGATGGGCTAATTCTTCATTATCCCAAAAACGATAAATAGGGCGTGTAGACATGGCCACAGGCTTTTCAATGTGTGCCCCTATACCTACTGCTATATCTAATAGCTTTTTCGCCGCCCATTTTGTGGGTGCAAACACTTCTGTGCTGTCAATGCCTTGCTCATCTATTAAACAATCGCTACACAAACAAACCGTAACGCGCGATACCTTTTTAATAAGCTGTTCAATAACCGAATATTCTTGGGGAGTAAAGCCTGAAAATGCGTCAATCCAAATGTGTGCATGGTCAAATTGCTCAGAACGCGGCAACTTATCTGCTAGAAGCGTTAGATCATCCTCTGCATCGATGTATCTTCCTTGAAGCGTTTGCTCAAAATTTTGATAAATGACGCTAATGTCTTGTATCTTCTCTTGCAAAAATGCATTATCTTTCACCTTGTCTTTTGCCTTTTTAAGTCGCTCTGGTGTAACATGATAACGCTTAAACTCGGCAAAGGTATCTACAAGTGTATCTACAAAACCTTGCTGATTTGCAGCTTTTGCAAAAACGCTTAATTCGTCTTTTAGGCTATCCATCACCTGATACAGCAACATACATTTTCCGGCACGCTGTATATGACTTTGTGCAATACCGCCTACCTCATTAAAAATGCGATAGGCCATACGCCCAAAACTAAGTACCTCTGCGCGCATAATACCCTCTTTGCCAGTTGCTTTTATCAGGCTCTTTTCCGCCTGCAGCGTAAACTGCTCTGGCACTAATAGTATAAGCCTTTCACTACCTTCTTTTTTTAGCTGCTCCTTTATTTCCTGCTCACACAAATAGCTTTTCCCGCTTCCTGACCGTCCATACACCAATCGCAGCTTCATATTAACCCCTCATTTCTTTTGCTTTTATCTTTTTCCGTCCTCGCTCTTATACGCTTACTATACTATATTTTAAGAGCTTTCTGAAACTCACCATGCCTAAAGGCAGGTGGTTCTTAGGTATTTAGACTTCTTATATAGACCGAAACCTATATACACTAATCTGGGTCCCTAAGACTTTCACTATCAAGCATTTTAAAAAA
>SKGK01000107.1 GCA_007117465.1 Clostridia bacterium
GATTCTATTCGGGCAGGTGGTACATGAGTTCATACGACGACATTCAAGCCACACTCGACGTGAACCTTAATGGTATTCAGGGACTCCCTGAGAAAGTATTTGAGAACACCCGCCCAGCTGAAATGCCCTTTGGCGAGGAGTTCGTTTGGACGCAGTTTCAGCCTATCGACCGAGTTGCTTCTGCGCGCGGCCCCGACCCATTGATGAGATACAACGGCTTTTACGTCGTTAACTTGTGCGTACCTCAAAATTCCGGCACTCAGCGATTGCGGGTTTTGGTGGACTTAGTTCTCGGCGTTTTCAAAGGCGCAAACCACATCAGCCATGACGGCTTTAATCTCACTATTGAATTCTCCAGACAAGAGTCGGGTTTCAAAATGGAAAACCACTTTTGTGTGCCCGTGACCATTGATTGGTACTGCTACGCAACGTAAAGGAAAAGACGATGACGTTTTCTCAAGGTAGCCGCTCTGTCCTCGATTACGTGGCGCAGACCGACTTCGATACAATTCCCGCCACTCCAACGCTCAAGCGGATTCCCGTTAAGACCCACAGTCTCACCCTGAACCGAGAGCGGCTGCAGGGTCAAGATATTGTGGGCGACCGTCAGCCCACAGTAGACCGCTTGAACGTGCGCTCTGCTACCGGTACTATTGAAGTAGACCTTCGTAAAGGTGACTATGATGAGTTCCTAGAGTCAGCTTTCTTCGGATCTTTCACTTCTGACGTGCTCAAAGTGGGCACAGCTGAGAAGTATCTTCTGGTAGAAGACGGGGCCACCGATATTGGACAGTTCCGCCGTTTTACTAGTTTAGCCGTTTCTACGGCCACCTTCCGAATCGCGCCTCAGCAGATGGTCGAAGTTACTTTCGATTGTCTGGCCCGTGACATGGTTCAGGACAACTCCACTATTTCGGCGGCGGCTGCTACAGCTCCAACTGGTAATGAACCCTTTGACACTCTTTCCGGCGAGTTGTTTGTAGGGGGGACTTCACCAGGGGATAAGCTGGCTATTGTGACCAGTCTTGAGTTCAGCGTCCAAAACTCACTGGCTCCGACTTACGTGATTGGCGAAGACAGCGCCCCTGCTTTCGAATATGGTATGGCCATGGTGGAAGGCACCATGTCGGTATATTATAAGGACGCCGCGCTCATTGATAAGTTTCTGAATGAGACTGAAACGTCGCTTCAAGTAGCTGTGGACGACCCGACTGGCACAAATGCGTACACTTTCAATTTCCCACGCATTAAGTTTAACGGTGCTAATGTACCACTTGCTAACCCGCAGTCGCGCGTCATTGAACTCCCATTTGTAGCCCTTAAGAATAATACTGAGGGTACTAACCTAATCCTTACCCGCAGCTAACGCACGGGTGAGGTTTGAGGCGAAGGACTTTTCGGGCGGTCCTTCGCCTCGTCCCGAAATTAGCCCGATAAGGAAAAACGCCCATGGGACTTCGTAAAATTGCGAAGGTAGAAGATACCACCATTATCACGCTTGTTGACCCTGATGACCTTGAAACTCCGCTGACCAACGCCGATGGTTCACCGATGACTATCACCGTCCTCGGTCCATTTAGCAAAAAATACAAAGAGCTTAACTTCAAGGTACAGAACAAACGTCTCAAGCATGTTCAGCGCACTGGTGGGAGGATGCAGGTTTCTGCCGAAGAATTAGCCGCTTCGTCCAGAGAGGTGCTCGTCGGTTGCGTAGTTGATTGGAACATCACAGTAGAAGACGAACCGGAGCCTTTCACGCACGAAGCAGTCGCCAAGGTCTTTGAAGAATTCCCTTGGGTAGCTTCTCAGGTTGATGCTGCCGTTGGAAATGAACTCAATTTTTTGACCAAGCCCGCCTAATTCTACGTGAGTACGCCACGCATTATTTCGAGTTGCGTGAAGAAGATGGGCGGGGGGTATCGAACCTAGATACTTATATCCAAGTGATGCAGGTGTCTGGAGAAATACCGGAGGAGTTAGAAGGCCCTGAATTACCTTCTGTTTTAGAAAGCCTTTGGAACGAGTTTGTGAAAGTCTCGAACACAATTCCCGCAGGTACAGTTGGTTTTGAGCCTCTACAGCCTTCACAGCTTGAAGCATGGATGCGCCTGACTGGCGCATCTTTATCATCTTGGCAGATCGAGTTGATATTCGAATTAGACAGCGCCCGTCGTAAGGTGCTAGCCAAGGCGCAAGAGAAACGAAGTCCGAAAGGGTGACGCATGTCAGAAGATAGAGTAGGACTTCGTTTTGTTTCCGAGGGTCTGGAGCGCGTTGTCTCTGACATTCGTCGCTACCAGGCTTCTCTCGGCACGTCAACCCGATCCGCCCAGCGGGCGCAAACGGTTACCGAACGCTTACAATTACAATTCAGATCCTTAGCTAGCTCAGTCGCCGTTCTTGATGGTCCCTTGGGCGGGGTTGCCTCGCGTATTAACGCCTTCGCTACTCTTTTGGGTCGTACTGGCCTGCTTCTTGCTGCTACCGGCGTGGCTATTACTGGCCTAGGTACTAGCTTCAATCGTGCTACTCGCAACGTCATGGAAACTGAAACTGCTATGCTCTCCTTACAAGGCGCTCTGCGACTTTCTGGTAATGCGGCAGGGTTTACAGCTAAACAGCTTGACGACATGGCACTAGCTGTGGAAGCAGCTACTCTAGCTAATCGTACCGTAGTGCGGAATGCGCTGGTGCAGCTGACTACTTTCGAGCGCATCACTGGTGACATTTTTGAGCGGACGATTTGGTTAGCTCAAGACTTTTCTCAGGTATTCGGCACTAGTATTGATTCTGCAACTCAGCGGATTGCCCGTGCTTTGGACAACCCTGTGCAAGCTATTGGCCAACTTGAACGTTCATTCGGTAGATTGGACGATTCTATCCGTGATAACATTTTTCAGTTAGCGCGTCAGGGTAATGTGCTTGAGGCGCAAAATTTGTTGTTGCAGGCGTATGAGGAGCGTATAGGCGGAATCGCTAAGGAAGCAGCCACTGGTATAGCTGGTGGTTTTGACACCTTATCTGCGTCTTTAAGGAGCCTTTCGGAAGCTTTCGGTGAAAACATTGGTGTTGCGCCAATTATCACCACTGCATTGACTGGTATTAACCGTTCGCTCTCGTTTCTTACCGAGAACATGGATCGTGTTGTAGCGATGTTACAAGCTTTGGTGGTTGCTTTAGCCGTGCGGCTTGTCGCTGCTCTTACCTTAGCAACTCTTAGTGTTCGTGGCCTAGTATCTGCATTTCTTTTATTACTGGGTATAATGAGAAGAATTTTGCCGATTCTTGCCTTCGCAACGTTAGCCGAGGCTATTCTACGTTTTACCCGATTAGTACGGGCTGTAGGTAGTTTTGGTGAGGCTTTGGTTGCTCTACGTCCTCTTATCGATGCAGTTGTGCAATACATTGTCATGGATTTTGAGCGCTTAGGCATTCTCATAGAGGCTGTTTTCCAAGACGTCATCACTGGTTTTTGGTCAATGCTCGAATCTATGACCAGGGGTATGTCTGGGTTTTTAGATACTTTTTCAGCCCTGTCAGTGCTTCCCTCAGTTGGTCTTACTGCTCCGTTTCGTGCTTTAGGTGACGCAGCAAATGCAGTAAACGACTCGCTTGGTACTTTTACTGAGCGTGCTGACGCTTCTAATCAGCGTGCTGCTCAACTTCGATCACAAGCTGCGCAATTAGGCCGTGCTGGCTTCGCGTTGGTCACTGAGGAACTTGAAAAGCTGCGCGACCTTATACGCGAAACAGAAGAGATGGACTTCGATGCTCTTACTCCTCGTATTCCTACGAGTCCGTATGGGCCTGATGGAGCAGCTTCGGGTGCTGCACTAGAAAATTTAACTGAAATCCTTGCTAAGTTAGCCGAGGAGCAGCGCCGCCGTTTGGAGCTTCTTTCGCTTGGTGAACGTGAGCGCGTCCAAAAGGAAATCTATTACCAAATCGTTGATCAGATTGGTGAGGCCGAAGCTCAACGCCATGCGGCTCTGATTTCAGCTTTCACTCAGGAATACACTGAGCGCGAGTTTTTAATTCAGCAAATGGAAGAGCATCAAGCTAGGGTAGAACAAATTGGTCAAGTCATGCAGTCGTCTATGGAGCGTGCTTTCATGTCGATAGTTGACGGAACTGCAAGTACTAAGGATGCATTCCGCTCGATGGCTCGCGATATCTTGTCTGAACTCTATCGTGTACTAGTGGTCCAGCAAATGGTAGGAAATTTTTCAGCTGGTGGCGGAGGCATTCTAGGTGCGATTTTTGGTGCTTTTAATGCCAACGGAAATGCATATCGGTCGGGGTCTATTGTCCCATTTGCAAACGGTGGAGTGGTTAATTCACCAATGGCTTTTCCCATGTCAGGTGGCCGCACGGGTCTGATGGGAGAGGCAGGACCAGAAGCTATCATGCCTCTCAAGCGTGGTCGTGATGGTAAACTTGGAGTTGTGGCTGGTGGAGAAACAGGAGGGGCTGTGGTAAATCAAACTTTCAATTTTAACATGGCCGCTAATGGTGATGAAAGTGTTAAACGGATTGTAGCACAAGCGGCTCCGCAGATTGTCGAAGCTGCTAAATCCGGTGTCTTGGACGCACGTCGTCGTGGCGGTGCTTTCCGCTCCACCTTTGGTTGAGGATTAAAATGTCAATAGTGTATCCTCTTTCTTTGCCGACTAGTATTGGGATAGCGCAAATCGAACTACGTTCCAATAACTTAGTGGCGTTATCCGAAAGCCCTTTCACTTTCAAGCAGCAAGTGTTTAAACACCCTGGGGAGCGTTGGGAGGCCACAGTCTCTTTACCTAGACAAAGGAAGGAATACATTGAACCTTGGATAGCATTCATGTTGTCCTTAAAGGGTCAATCGGGGACGTTTTTATTAGGCGATCCTAACGGTAAAGCCCCACAAGGGGTAATTTCGAACGCCTCCGTAACAGTTTTGACTGATGGTGCTGCCGCCACTGGGGACAGCCAGATTAGCGTTAAAAACCTTCCCCTCGACACCCCCAGTCTGCTAGTAGCCGGAGACTATATACAGCTGGGCCATGGAAACACCGCCACCCTCCACAAAGTATTAATGTCTGTTGACAGTGATGCCGAGGGGAAGTCTCAAATTGAGTTCTGGCCTGCCTTAAGACGCAACGTTCAGGATGAGGAAGTTGTAGTAACTGATAACGCGGTTGGCAAGTTTCGTTTGTCTAATAATGGAAATAGGTGGAGCATTAATGACCGTAGCGCCTACCAATTTTCGTTTGAAGCCATGGAGGCTTTATGAGTAGAGATATATCTTCTATAATAGCAAACACTCTTGATAATGACGTAGTTGAGCC
>SKGK01000188.1 GCA_007117465.1 Clostridia bacterium
ATTGTTGGAATGTTAAGCCGTGAAATTGACAGGACGTCAATTTAAGGCATCATTGACCATGGATGGGAATTGATGCCGACGGATTAGCATGGAGACAACCCATATACCTCTGACCTGTAACGTGCTACTTTTATGAAGGCTAGTTATTTGTTAAAAAGAGTAACACCATTGATTAATCCTGTATTAATCTTGCTAAGCTAAACTGCGATGTTTGTACTTCTTTGCACATTGCTAAAAGTGTGTTGCCATCTATGCATTCTATCACATGTGTGTGGCAAAATTTTTGTGTGTTTTGCTTAAAACCCCCTAAAGATATCATGATACCTCTATATATACCATCACTGGTCATGCATTTATTAAATTTTTTGGTATGTTCAATATCCATGACATGATGAAAGGGATATTTTTTTACCTGTACATACTTCATATCATCTATGATGATACCCCTATCACCATCACCAAATGTATCTGAAAAGGCAACTTTGCTACCCCTTCGTTTAAACATCAGGGCAATGACATTTTCAAAATCATGGGTATGCATATACAGTAAGTCTTTTTTACACGTAATGCTATCTAGCAACATGTTAATTTTTATCTTATAGATAATGCTACTAATCAAACAAACGATTTTATATAAAATAAAACAAAAAAGAAATAGTACGAAATACATCATTAACATTTTAATCACCCAAACATAGTGTTTGTTAGATACATCATTTTATGTAGCCAATAACTGTATATGTATTCTATCAGAATTTCTATATTGCTTTTTTGTTGTTACAGATCAGAGGTATATGGGTTGTCTCCATGATAAAAGGAACGTATGCTTGCACAGCTGTACAGTTGCTACTAAATTCGTTACACTCACTAATCAGAAATAGCATCATTAAGCAAAACTTACATCCGATAATAACATATACTTTTGACCTGTAAATTTCTGTTTTGCATAATAAAAAAAGATTTTCAAAAAACAGTTGAATTAAGTAGTTTTTTTTAGTAAAATAGATATGAGATTTCATTATTGTGAGGAGAGATGAGTTAGATGGGTAAAAGAGATGTTACAAAGGTAGTTTTAGACGAGAAAGAAATCCCAAAGCAATGGTATAATGTTGTCGCAGATATGCCAAATCGGCCTGGACCGCACTATAGCTCAAGAACAGGGAAACCTGCCGAGCCACAAGAGCTTGAAGCTATTTTTCCCAAATCCCTTATCCAGCAAGAAGCGACTACCGAAAGATGGGTTGATATCCCAAAACCAGTCAGAGAATTATACCATCAGTGGAGACCTAGTCCGCTTTATCGGGCGAAAGGTCTTGAAAAGTTACTAGATACACCAGCAAGAATCTATTACAAGTATGAAGGGACAAATGCAACGGGGAGTCATAAACTCAATAGTTCGCTTGCCCAAGCATACTACAATAAAGAAGAAGGGATTAAAAGACTTGCAACGGAAACAGGCGCAGGTCAATGGGGAAGTGCCCTTAGTCTTGCGTGTAGTCATTTTGACCTTGCATGCAGTGTATATATGGTAAAAGTAAGCTACGATCAAAAGCCGTATAGACGTTCTTTTATGCACACATTTGGTGCAGATGTTACGGCAAGTCCGAGTAACAAGACGCAGTGTGGACAAAAAATATTAGAAGAATTCCCAGATACAACTGGAAGTCTTGGTATTGCAATTAGTGAAGCGGTAGAAGATGCGGCTACCCATGCCGACACCAATTATGCGTTAGGCAGTGTGTTAAATCATGTTTGTTTACATCAGACCGTTATCGGACTTGAGTCTAAAAAGCAGCTTGAAATGATTGATGAATATCCGGATATTGTGATGGCGTGTTGCGGTGGTGGTAGTAATTTCGCAGGATTAGCATTTCCATTTTTAAAAGACAAGTTCAGTGGCACTAAGCTTAGAGCAATTGCAGTAGAGCCGACAGCATGTCCTACGCTCACAAAGGGAAAGTTTGCTTATGATTATGGTGATTCGGTTAAGATAGGACCGATTACTAAGATGTATACGCTAGGACATGATTTTATCCCTACGGGCATACATGCAGGTGGATTAAGATATCATGGTGACTCACCCATTGTAAGTCAGCTCTATCATGATGGTATTATTGAAGCGCAGTCATATGCACAAAAAGAGGTTTTTGATGCAGCGGTGAAATTTGCAAGAACAGAAGGAATTATACCAGCCCCCGAATCAGCACATGCTATAAAAGGTGCGATAGAAGAAGCACTCAAAGCAAAAGAAGCGGGAGAAGGAAAAGTGATTTTATTTAATCTAAGCGGACATGGATACTTTGACATGACTGCATATGAGAGTTATTTTAGTGGCAATATTGAGAATATCGATTATGCGGAAGAAGATTTAAAAGAAAGTTTAAATAAATTGCCACAAATTGATTAAGGCAGAATATACAGAGGCGGTTATATCATGCTTTTTGCGAACAAGATATAACCGTCTTTTTATGCGTATGTTTATACCTGTATATATAGATAACGCATACTACATCTCGAAATAGAATTTGTTAATGATACGAATAATAAATAGTTTGTAACAAGTTTATCGTATACATACGATAAGATAAGCTATATTTGGAAGTGATGTGTTAGAATATAAAGGAGTGGCTTAATAATTTTGTAATAATTATTAATAATTTTGTAAAATATAAAGATATAGTGCGTATAGTGCTGAAAACATGAGATAGTTTAACAGGGTTACTCTAAATAGCTTTAGACGAATAGATAGAGTTATGGTAGACTAGAAAATAATAATAGCGTGAGAGGTGGTTAGTATGCATATTAAAAAAATAGCAGTGATACTGACAATAGGATTAACATTATTGATAGGGACAATTCATACATATACACCAACAGTTTATGCACAGCATCAAGCGTATCAAACATTACTTCGACAAGGAATGAGAAGTAATGCGGTAAAGAATTTGCAGCTTCAATTACAAAAATTAAAGTATTTTAACGCAAATGCGACGAATTTTTATGGTCCTATCACCACTGAAGCGGTCAGGAATTTTCAGCGTGATATGGGTTTAATGGCAGATGGCGTAGCAGGACCACAGACGCTAAGAGCGCTTGAACAAATGTTATCCCAAGATGAGGTGAAGATTTTACAAACACAATTAAAAAACTTAAATTACTTTAGTGCAAATGTTACAGGTTATTATGGGCCTATTACCCGTGAAGCGGTACGAGCCTTTCAACGAGATATGGGACTAAGCGCAGATGGTGTGGTAGGACCTAAAACAATTGCAGCGATACAAAGAGCCACACCGAAGACAAGTAGAGGTGCTGCGACAAGAAGTAATAGCACAAATTTAATGGTTCCTTGGTCGCAAGCAGATAAGATTTTTTCTGATGGTACCATCGCAACAGTAACAGATGTGGCGACCGGACTACAATATCGTGTGAAGCGAATCACTGGGCATCGGCACGCAGATGTGGAAACTCTTACTGCCCAAGATACGGCTATTATGCTACGAACTTATGGTGGAAGTTGGAGCTGGCAAAGACGTGCGGTTATTGTCAATGTCAATGGGGTAGAAATGGCAGCATCCATTGCAGGTATGCCGCATGCAGGAAGAGATGACAGGCCTTATGGTGTTGTAGTTGATAATCGAAGTGGTGGTTTTGGCAGAGGTGTGAATTTGGATAAAATAAAGAATAATAATATGTCAGGAGTAGTGTGCATACATTTTTATCAAAGCCGTACGCATGGCGGTAACCGATTAGACCCTGCACATCAAGAAATGGTAAGAAGAGCAGCGTCAAGCAGATAAATCTTAATAAGAAAAATGTAGAGGCATCTAGCATAAGTGTTAGATGCCTTTACATTAGTTACATTAGTTCACCTTGTTTTTTTAAGTTACTTGCAATTTCATAAATTGTTTCAAACGAACTTGTTATTTGCTGCATTGCAGCATTTTGCTCCTGTGTAGCAGTGGCAATGGAAAAGACTTCTGATAATGAGTTTTCCAGTAACAGTTCGATTTTATGAATAACGTCATTTAATGTAGTGCTGTACTCAGTAGCTTTAGTGCTAAAGGTGTCAATTTCATTTACTTTTAAATTAGTACATTCTTGTAATTCTTTTAGTTGCTCAAAGGTTGTGCCAGTTTCAACTACTTTGTCAATCCCTTTTTTAATTGTTTGTGTATGAGAATCTAAAGAAGACACCAATGAATGCGTATTCTCTTGCAGGTCGGATATTAATGCACCGATATTCTTTGTGGCTGTTTCTGATTGATCAGCAAGTTTTCTGATTTCTTCTGCAACGACGGAAAATCCTTTGCCTGCTTCCCCTGCTCTAGCAGATTCTATGGATGCATTTAGTGCTAATAGTGTAGTTTGAGAAGAAATGCCTTTAATAAGGCTTGAAATTGATTCAATTTTTGTTGAGGTACTGACTAGACCTACTAACACTTCTTTGATATTTTCGTTAGCTTCTTCGATTTGTTTCATTGAGTCAATAGAAATTTTCATCTGATCCTGACTCAAATTAGCTATTTGGTAAGTTTCCCTAAAAGAAGTTACCATTTGTTTGGAGTGAATAGATATATTTTTTAACAAATCTGAAATAGATGTAACAGTAATGCTGCTATTTTTTACGTATACCAGGTTTTCATTGCATTTATCTGCAGCATTTGAAGCATTAGTTGCAATAAATTCATTGGATTTTGTTGTCTCTTCTACAGTGGAAGAAAATTGGCCAACAGATGAAAATAAGCCTGCTGATGCTGTGGTGATTTGTTGCATCGTCTCATTTAAACGTTGTAAAAGCAGTTTTTGTTGTTCTGAATCAACCATATTTTTAAATAAATTAATAGTTCTCTTGGTTAGTATACTAAAAATCCAAAACATAGCAATAAACTCCATTGTATATCCTAAGGCACCTTTAATATACATTTGCATAAAAGCATCCCCAAGCCCATCCTCTTGCAAACGAAAATAAAGCGTAATATATACGTTGAGCATTCCTATTAAAAAAGCAATGAAGTTCATTTTCTTGTCAAAATATAGAGTGGCCAACAATAAAGGGAAAAGATAAGTAAGGTTGATGCCAATATTAATATCTAATGCTAATACAGCTATTACTGTAGTACATAATATTAAGACAAGATACTTTACGATAACAGGAAAACGCTTTTTAATAGCAAGCCATACTAATGCGATGTTAAAAGTAAGTGCAATGATAAAAGTTACTAAAAGAAAGTGAAGATTTATAGAAAAAACACCTATTAGGGTCAGTAATGCCATTAAGGGCAAAACGACAATAATAATACCTAATACAA
>SKGK01000187.1 GCA_007117465.1 Clostridia bacterium
AATAAGTGAACTTGGTAAAAATAGGTCTTGTAATAATGGTGTTTTTACCCTAATCCATTTACCAATTACTAATAAAAATCCTAATAACAATAAACTAAAACCCACAGATTCTGCGGTCATACAAAATCCCCCTTTTACAGTAATAAGAGCGTTGCCAAGCCTTATTAATTTTAACATATTCATCATAGATGATGTTTGCTTCTTTTTCTAATACATTGACAGGTTCCATAATACTATTATGGTTATCTTGAGCAATGATTCTTTAAAGTATATCAATAATCGCTTGTGCTAAATTTTTTCAATCATTTTGTAAATTAATTTTTTTACTTTGTCTATATTGTTATTGAAAACTTCCAATACTGCTTCGTGTGTCACAGGTTTGATATCATCTCTACCTTCTAGACCAGCATCATAATCGGTAATCAGTGAAATATTTACATAGGGAATGCCGAGTTCAAGCGCTAAATAACTTTCAGGATATTGGGTCATATTAATGACTTCCCATCCCATTTTATGAAACCAACGGCTTTCTGCTCGTGTGGAAAATCGAGGTCCTTGAATGACCACCACTGTACCTTTTTCATGAACAGGAATGTCAAGCTCTTTAGCGGTTTCAATCGCTAACTGTCTTAATTTTTCGTCATAAGGGTCTGCTGGACTAATATGTTTTACTTCAGGACCATCAAAAAAAGTATCTTTTCGAGCCGTTGTGCGATCTACAAACTGATCACAGATAACAAATTCACCAGGTTTAATATGTGGTTGTAAACTTCCACAAGCATTGGGTGAAATAATTTTTTTTACGTTTAACATTTTCATTGCGTACAAATTAGCACGGTAGGGCACAAGGTGTGGCGGGAACTGATGTGATTTTCCATGTCTAGGTAAAAAGGCTACTTTTTTATCACCAATTGTAGCAAGTGCAATTTTATCACTTGGTTTTCCATAGGGTGTATCGATTTCAATTTCTTCTACATTTTCTAAAAATGCGTAAAAACCCGAACCACCGAAAACACCAATATCTGCTATTTTATTCATATACATGCCTCCTATAAAATTGTTGTCACTAAGATTATATACTATTGTACAAATTTTTCAATGTTTTTTGCTAAATTTATCCCTTTGTATTTACTATATTTTTAGGGTAAATTATTAATGAACTAAAAGTTTTACGTATAATCAGGTACTTGAATCTATTAAAAAACATGATAGAGGAGAGGATAAATGGAGATCAATCGTCACTTCCGGAGACTTATAAATCAACATATACACCCCGATAATATTTAAATTTAATAAAAAGTCTTGCTTATGGTTATAGTGAATGCTATAATTTACTATAGGAATTTATAGCATTACTAGAAATTCATATCGATAGGAGTGGAACAATTTGATTTGGACAATTATTATTATAACAATTATTCTAGTAGATCAACATACAAAATATCTAGCGAACACCAATTTAGCAGCAATAAGGACATATCCTATAATACAAGATATTTTTCATTTTACATATGTTAGAAATTATGGTGCTGCTTTTGGTATCTTGCAAAATCAAAAATGGTTTTTTATTATTCTAACGAGCATTATTATGATAGGTATTGTGTATTATATGATTCGTTATGCAAGACATGCTAAATATCGCAGACTTATAATGCTAAGTTTAGCGATGGTTTTAGGAGGCGCCGTTGGAAATTTAATTGACCGTATACGGTTTGGATATGTAGTTGATTTTTTTGATTTTACACTTATTAATTATCCCGTATTTAATGTGGCAGATATTTTTATAGTGGCGGGCACTATTTTATTATCTTATTATCTACTATTTAAATATGAAGAAAAAAAGGATGAAGCATAAATGGAAAAAGAGTACACATTAACGGTAGCTACGGCGGAGAGCTTTCGATTAGATAAATATATCAGTATGCAAGTTGACGATTTATCTCGCGCATATATACAAAAGTTAATTGAAGATAATAAAATACAGGTCAATGGAAAATCTGTCAAGTCTCATACCAAGGTAAATGAAGGGGATTATATTCACATTTGTATTCCGGCGCCAGAAGTGCTAGAAGTAAAAGCCGAAGTGATTCCACTAGATATTGTATACGAAGATGAATATCTGTTAGTGGTCAATAAGCCACAAGGCATGGTTGTACATCCTGCTCAAGGCAATTATACGGGGACATTAGTAAATGCTTTGATGACACATTGTGAAGGGAAGCTGTCTGCTATAAACGGGGTTATCCGTCCTGGTATTGTGCATCGTATTGACAAAGATACGAGTGGATTGTTGCTTGTAGCTAAAGACAATCAGGTGCATATTGGATTGGCTGAGCAAATCAAAGCACATACTCTAACACGCAAGTATATTGCTATCGTACATGGTCATATAAAAAATGATAAAGGAACGATTAATATGCCAATTGGCAGACATAGTGGAGATCGCAAAAAAATGGCAGCAACACATAAAAACAGTAAAGAGGCTGTAACTCATTTTACTGTGCTTGAAAGGCTAGAGAATTTTACATATGTTGAATGTGTATTAGAAACAGGAAGAACGCATCAAATTCGTGTTCATATGAGCGAGATAGGACATCCCATTGTGGGAGACCCCGTATATGGTCCTAAAAAGAATCATTTTCATTTAAAGGGGCAGGCATTACATGCGAAAGTGGTAGGTTTTTTCCATCCGATATTTGATAAAAATATGGCTTTTGAAGCACCGCCGCCGCCATATTTTGTTAAATTACGAGATCAGTTATGTAAAAAATAAAAGCGTAATGAAAAAATTTCATACGCTCTTAGGCAAATAAAAAAGCAGTTAACGCTCTTAGGCGTTACCTGCTTTTTGTAAATTTTCATTATAACAACGGGAGTAATTGTTTAATAATTGCAACACATTGTCTTAACGAGAGATTTTAGCTTATTATATTTCTAAAAATCCAAAATACGTGAAGAATACAATGACTAAAATAACTGGTACAACATATTTAATAAGTACTGACCAAACTTTTGCTAAACCAAATTTAAACTTACCACCGTTTGTAATTTCTTGCAATGCATTTTCAGTTTTCCAAGCCCAACCTACAAATATACTTGTAAGTAAGGCACCGATAACTAGCAAGTACTCACCAAGTTTATCCATCAAATCAAATAATGGTTCTCCTGCCCAAATAAAGACATCTGCAATTTTAGCGTCTGCATAAGAAAGTGAGCAAAATGCGCCTAGTACAAAAATAATTGCGCCCATAATCGTAGTTGCTTTTGCGCGTGTCCATTTTAACTGATCCACTACAAAAGATACAACCACTTCAAGTAATGAAATTGCAGACGTTAAAGCAGCGAAAAATAGTAATACAAAGAATAAGAAACCAAAGAATCCACCTAGTGGCATTTGTGCAAATACACCTGGAAGTGTCATGAACGCAAGTCCCGCACCTTCATTTGGTGCTACACCCATTGCAAAAACAGCTGGTAATATCGCTAAACCTGCTATAAAAGCAATAAATGTGTCTAATGCAGGAATAATTGCTGCACTCTTAATGAGGTTTTCTTCTTTGTTTAAATAGCTACCATAGGTAATCATTGCACCCATCCCTAAGCTAAGTGAGAAGAAAGCTTGTCCTATCGCTGCTACAACTGTGCTTAATGTGATTTCTGAAAAATCAGGTTTTAAGTAAAAAGAAAGTCCAGCTCCCGCACCTTCTAAAGTTAAAGAACGGATAATAACCAATATTAGCATGATAAAAAGAGCTGGCATTAAAATTTTACTTGCTTTTTCTATACCGCCTTTAATACCAAAAAATACAATACCAATAGTTAGCGCCATAAATACTGCATGCCACAGTAAAGGTTCACCAGGATTAGTGATAAGTCCTAAAAATAGTTCGGTTGTATCACCTGAGAATTGTCCTGTTAAAGAACGAACTATATAACCAATTGTCCATCCTCCAACGACGCTATAAAATGATAAAATAACAAATCCAGCTAGAACACCCATTGCACCTACAAAAGTCCATTTTTTACTGAGGGCTCTAAAAGCACCAACAGGATTTAATTGCGTTTTGCGACCAATTGTTAACTCAGCTAACATAACTGTTACCCCAATTAGTGCAATGATGATTAAGTACACAAATAAGTATGCAGCACCCCCGTTGTCACCAACTCTAGTTGGGAATCTCCAAATGTTTCCTAGGCCAACAGCTGAACCAACTGCAGCAAGTGTAAATCCAATCTTAGATCCCCATTGTTCTCTCGGTTTAATTTTATTATCCATTTTGTTGCCTCCTTTACTAATTTTATACCATTATATACTAATATAAGTAGATATGCAAGGAAAAAATTATACATAATTCACAAAAAAGTGTGTCAGTTAATTTGAAAATCAGATGAGGATGATAAGACTCCTGTAAATTTTATTTACTTTCGACAAAAAATATGTCATAATAATAATGGCATAAAAATAATTAGAAATTGATTTTGTAAATAGGGAGGACATAATGCAGATAGGATTTGACCATGAAAAGTACTTAAAAGAACAGTCAACATATATTTTAGAGAGAGTAAATGATTATGATAAACTTTACTTAGAGTTTGGTGGAAAACTCTTATTCGATCTTCATGCAAAAAGAGTTTTACCTGGATTTGATGAAAATGCAAAAATTAAACTTTTACATACGTTCAAAGATAATGCGGAAATTATTATCTGTGTATTCGCAGGCGATATAGAAAGAAATAAAATCAGAGGAGACTTTGGCATTACCTATGATATGGATGTATTAAGATTGATTGATGATTTAAGAGAGTATGAACTTGATGTAAACAGTGTTGTTATCACAAGATATGATGGGCAACCGGCTACCACCATTTTTATAAACAAGCTTAAACGCAGAGGTATAAAGGTTTATACACATGAAGCAACGAAAGGATATCCAACAGATATTGATATGATCGTAAGTGATGAAGGTTATGGTAAAAACACCTATATTGAAACAACTAAGCCTATTGTTGTTGTAACAGGCCCAGGACCAGGAAGTGGAAAACTCGCAACATGCTTAAGTCAACTTTACCATGAAAATAAGAGGGGGAAGGTGGCAGGTTACTCAAAATTTGAAACGTTTCCTGTATGGAATGTTCCACTTAAACATCCATTAAATATAGCCTATGAAGCTGCAACTGCGGACATTAAAGATGTAAATATGATTGACTCTTTTCACTTTGATGCTTACGATAAAATGGCTGTAAACTATAATCGTGATCTTGAAATGTTTCCTGTGCTTAAAAGAATTATAGAAAAAATAACAGA
>SKGK01000132.1 GCA_007117465.1 Clostridia bacterium
AGCACATCACCTGATGCGGACTGGATTGCGGCTAGGAATTATAGATATGCATATGATTCAAATAATGATGGGCTTTTTCCTTCTAGTAGTTATGTCACATTTGACTCTAATAGTGATGGCAGGACATCAGATGAGAGTATTTTCTCACCCGACAACCCTAATAGGACAACAGTAACAGTGCCATTAAATCAATTAGGCAGATATCGATTTGAGATGCAAAGCAGAGAAGAATTCGGGCAAGTAACTATACCTGAGTATGTAAGTATTAATGATAGAAAGTATTCAACAACGAGTAGTAAACCGTTAGAAGAAAAAATCGTTACTTTAGATAATATGAAACCCGAGGGGGATATAGCACCATATAAAAGAGCGACGGTAGATTTAAGCTTTTTAGTGAATTCAACAGCTGAAACGGATTATTATGCCAATATTAACGGGCTAGTGAGTCATTTAACATCTGCAGGTCTTGATGTAAAGTATGACATGATTCCGACAGAGAAATGGACAGAGCAAGTGGCAGATTTTAGTTTTCGTAGTTTAGTAGAGACTCATACAGCAGGATCTTTAGGCGGGCCATGGATATTTGAGTGCTTGTTTATAGATGACATAATTTTTTTCTTAAAAGTAGATGCAGGTTTCTACACGTCTTTTGGAAGACCCGTAGGGGACAGAATCAGACTAATAAGGTATAATGTTATTACGAGAGAAAAGAAGCAACTGAATTTATTTTATCCGTTTTCACCGAACTATAGGAGGCAAACGTATCCTAGGTCGTGGACAAATTATGAAGCACGCGTTGATTTAGAAGATGAGATGATTTACTTACGTATTCGGACACGAAATGTTTCTGGGAATGCTCAGAGAACTAATTACTTTGAAATAGATTATAGTGGTGGGAATTTAATAGAGACAAATTTAGTGCATGCGGGATCGGGGATTTATAGTCCTAGTCATTCTGCGTTTATTGCTGGAAGAGATAGATTTGAAGATGCGACACTTTCAAAGTATAATAGGACAAATCCAGTGCCCTACACTAGTTTGCCGCTATCAGAGGCTAGTAGTTGGTTTTCAGAGCGGTACCACGGATGGACTTTAGATATTGGTCGCAGAGCAGGAATGAGTATCCCTGTAAGTAACAGACAAGTGTATTATGATTACACAACTGGAAGATATGGTGTGCTTTGCGATGCTTATAGAGGAGGGCGTTTTACTGAAAACAGTTTGATAGTTCTATGGTTTGAATGTATTGATATCGAAAGAGAGAAGCTACCAAGTAGGGTTGAAATAGACGAAAACAGAAAGTATAGGTATTACATACCGATTATAAACAGCAGGCCAGACCCTACAGGTCAAAATATTCTTTTAGTTGATGAGGCTTTGAATGAAAATATTGTTGGCAAAGCAGATATTATTGGTATTACCGATAGCACTGATAGGAACATCGTAAGGGACGCAATAGGTAGAACGTGGACAAGTTTAGATTATTCTAGTATAGCGTATCGATTTACGCAGATTAGAAACCGTATTTTAAGTGACACAGCGGACGATTTACCTGATTTTGAAAGAGAGTACACTTGGGTACTTAAGGGAGAAACTTTAGGGGGGTTTGAGACAAGTTACTACGATATTGAGCAAGATCCCTTTCACGCAGAGAGAGTAACGGTTACACATATACCAGCTTTCCTTGAAAATGATGAAGGGTATTCAGCCTTACATAACCAAACATTTGATAACTTTAGTGAGATGATGAGTTTTAATAAAGTAGGGAAGTATCACGTAGCGTATCAGGTGCAGGATAATCCTGTAGGTGATGATGAAAGGTTTTCAGAATTTAGAAGATGGTCAGACCCTAGGATTAAAAATATTATTGTGCATAGAAAGCCTATTTGCGACTTTGATACAGTTTCTAGGCAACAATTGGGAAATAGATATTTAAACATCATAGACAAGTCATATGATCCTGACTTTGAAAGTATGGGTTTAGGAGCGATTGTAGATCGAGAAGTTTATTACAGACAACATGGCGGAACAACATGGATAGGTGTGGGTAACAACTTAAGCTTATCAGGCAACCATTTACCTTGGCAAGTGGATATTAAGATGCGGGTGAAAAATCAGCAGGGTATTTGGAGTGATTGGACGCAAAAAACAGTGTATTTGTTAGGGACTGACCCGATACCTCCTGTGGCAGACTTTATACTAGATAAATATGTTGTTGCGGTGAATGAAGAATTTCAGATAACGGATAGAACGGCTGGTAATTTGACATCAAGATGGTGGAATATAAATCAGATGTCTAGATGGGGCACAGCAGAAAGAGTAGATCCACCTAATGTGTTACCGAGTTTTAATTCTTTTGACGAGCCAGGAGAGTATACCATTTATCTTCAAGCAGGTTTAAGGTGGGATGGTTGGCATTTTTCTGATTGGGTGGGACAAACAATAAGAGTGCTACCACAAAACCAAAAACCCATAGCGGGATTTGAAGTAAACGAGACAGCGGTAGATATATTTGATACCGATGCTTTTGAAATATCCGATACGTCTTATGACCCTGATGGTTATATCACTGAGTGGGAATGGGAAGTGACTTTTCCAAACGGAGCAAAAAGGGAGTATTATACTAAAACGCCTGAAATAGAATTCACAGAGGTAGGCACATATAATATTAAGCTTTTAAGAGTAAGAGATAACTATGATGCGAATAAGATTCCTGCACAGTCATGGTCGGACAATATCGTATCAAAAGATATTATTGTTTATAGAAATACAAGACCAATCGCCCAGTTTGCAGTCAATCATAATCCCATTCCGATTGATGTGTATAGCTTGACATGGACGAATTTATCTAGAAATGGAGAAAATGATTATCCTACAAGTGATATTATTACACAATTTAGGTACAAAAGGCTTGAGGATAATCAGTTTAGTAGTTGGATCACAAGTTTCCCTGACTTAACCGAGAAAGGCATATATGAAGTGCAGTGCAGGGCAAGCGATACACATCCATATAAGCCACTAACATCACATATATTTTCAAAGATAATAGAAGTTACGTACAATACGCCACCCATTGCAGATTTTGATATATCCCATAATCCCTGTTACGAAGATATAGAAGTGGTATGGATAGAAAAACATTTTGATGCAGATGGGGATGATATAGGCGCTTGGGAGTGGGAAATAAGAAGAATGAAAGATAGTGAAGGCGCTAGTGTGAGCGAAACGCCACTATTTTTTGACACGCAGTTTCCACCGTCATTATTTAGTGATATTGCAGGGGCAGGGCAATATGAAGTACGTGTCAGGGTAGAGGATATCAGCAGTACAGTATCTCCTAATAAATGGTCAGAGTGGTCTGAGATTAAGGTTATTAATGTGCTTCCTGCCAACCAAAAACCAATTGCTACATTTGAATTTAGTAAAAATCCTTATGCGGTTGATGATGAAGATGACTTACTCTATACAGTTGATTATTTTGATTTAGACGGACACCCATTAAAGGAGCTTCACTGGCGCTTTAGAAAAACAGTAGAAAATGGAGAAACGCTAGTAGTTACAGATGAGGACTGGAAATATGTTACTAAGATGCCGAGTAGGTTTGATTTTGAGAGCCTAAGTATGAACCTATTTGAGAATCTAGGGCATGATGAATATGAGGTGCAGCTAAGAGCAGTTGATGAACCTGATACGGGACAGCAGTCACAAATAGGAGAGTGGTTTGGCAAGACATTATCAGTCGTGTATAACCATCCTCCTGCTGTGGATTTAGAAATAAGCCCAAAAAAAGTACCGCTAGACTTTCCTGTATATTATGAAGTATCGTATATAGATCCAGAAGGGAGAACGCCATCTGCATACCACTGGGAAGTTACACTCCCTGATGGAAGCACAAAAGAATATGATACGTCTTATCCACCACATACAATGGCAAAAATAAGTGGACAAACAGGCGAATATACGTTTAAACTACGCATAAAAGATAGCTCTCCTAATGTATCTGTATCAAAATGGTCAAACGAAGCAGTATTTACGATAACGGCAGGAGAAAATTTTTCTCAAAATTTTGAATATGAAAATATGATACCCGAGAGACATAGCTTCGCTCCTTTAAATGAAATAAGGCTCAAAGAAATAACAACAGCTTCTACCTTCCCTATACTTGATATCAGTTTTCAAGTGGTAGACGGAGAAGGAAATGAGCTAGGGAATGCAGTTTCACTAGATATAAGCGACCCAGAGCAAGTTTTATGTGAGCATTTTGTCTGGAAGGACATCGAACATTACCCCCTGCCAAACGTACAAGATAGCACGTATTATATACAGATGATAACAACACTTAATGCTGCTGGTGATATCATTACAGAAATTCTAGAAAAGGAAATTGTATTAAAAACGCAGATTGATATTATGGCGATGCTAAAAAGCGTAAGTGATAGCTTTAGCATAAATGCACTGCCAGCGAGTGAGAGCTTTTTCATACAATCATTGGATGGAGAAGGTGTTAAGGTTTTTTCAAATACGTTTATAGAGAGCATTCAATATTATTTTAATCATGTATTTGTGAAAAATTTTAGTATAACGGACGCGTTTATAGGTGGTGAATTAAATAAGTATGATACGCAAATCGAAACATATACAGTGCCAGCTAATACGCCAGATGGAAATTATGTTATAACGGTTGAAACACAGACAACAACGGGTGTTAATGCGCAAAAGCATTTGCCACTAACGGTATTTACACCCATTGATTTAGAGATCATAAGTGTTACGCCAAAAGTTACCCCCATCTCAGCAGATTTTTCACCTGCGACGGTCACGATTATGGCAGAGACTTCTAAGTATGTGCATGAAGTTATGTTAGTAGACTTTGCATCGCATTTTACCTTCATAGAAGAAAAAGATAATACAAGGTTATGGCAGTATATCTATGATGTACCGTATGATATTTTAGATGGGGAGTATACTTTTAATGTAGAAGCGTCTACGCATACGAAATCCCAGATAAAGCCAGCTACATTTGAGATAAAAACCCCTATTGACCTGTATGCTACCATTAATGGAAAGTCAACGCAGGCAAAGATTATTACAGATTATTGGAACGCCTTTTTCATTTATACAAGTAGTTATGTAACGCAAGTACAGATAGATATTATACTGCTAGATTATATACTAGATAGTGAAAAGGGACATATTTCGGTCGTAGAAGATGATGGTGTTACAAAAAAATGGGGTGTACAAGTTTATTTCCCGCTGGAAGAGGTAATGGAGATAGAAGATTATGAAGAAGGTATTGCCTAT
>SKGK01000088.1 GCA_007117465.1 Clostridia bacterium
AAGATTGCACGTATTGTCATGGTAGGTAAAATCAATCGGATTGCAAAAGAAACTATTAGAGAAAGGCTGAGAGACGTATATGTATAAAATAGGAGTTATTGGAGATAAAGATAGTATTCTTGGCTTTAAAGCACTTGGTTTGTCTGTTTTTCCTGTTACGAATCCTTCACAAGCGGAGGAAGTGCTACATAAGATAGCAAAAGAAAAGTTTGCCGTGATTTATATCACGGAGCAAGTAGCTAAAGACATTGTAGAAAGTATTGAAGTATATAAAGATGAACGTTTTCCGGCGATTATCCCGATACCAGGCAATCAAGGTGTTTTGGGTATGGGCATGCAAAATGTTAGAAAATCTGTTGAACGTGCAGTAGGTGCAGATATTTTATTTAAAGAGTAAAACCGGTAGGTAAACATAAGTGACGAATTCTGAAATGAAAGCAGGGTGAGAATTTGAGTAATAAACTGAGCGAAGGAACCATTGTAAAAGTTTCTGGTCCTTTGGTAATTGCAGAGGGCATGAGAGATGCAGATATGTTTGATGTGGTACGTGTAAGCAAGCACGGCTTAATCGGTGAAATCATCGAAATGTATGGCGATAAAGCGTCCATACAGGTTTACGAAGAGACGGCAGGATTAGGCCCTGGAGAGCCAGTAGTGTCTACAGGTGCACCACTTAGTGTAGAGTTAGGTCCAGGGCTTATTGAGCAGATGTTTGATGGGATTCAAAGACCATTAGAAGCAATGCGAGAACAAGTAGGCAGTAACATTACAAGAGGGATTAATGTAAATCCTCTAAATAGAGAAAAGAAATGGGAGTTTAAGCCTGTTGTAAAAAAAGGCGTACGTGTAACAACGGGGGATATTATCGGTACTGTGCAAGAAACAAGCGTTATTGAGCACAAAATCATGATTCCTAATGGTATTGAAGGCACCATTGAAGCGATTTATGAAGGTGAATATACCATTGTAGATACGGTAGCAAAAGTAAAAAAAGATAATGGCCAAGTAGTAGATGTACAAATGATGCAAAAATGGCCTGTACGTAAAGGAAGACCTTACAAAGAAAAGCTGCCGCCTGATTATCCACTGATTACAGGGCAGCGTGTTATTGATACACTCTTTCCAATAGCAAAAGGTGGTGTAGGTGCTGTGCCAGGACCTTTTGGTAGCGGAAAGACAGTCGTACAGCATCAGCTAGCAAAGTGGGCAGATGCTGATATTGTGGTATATATTGGCTGCGGTGAACGTGGCAATGAAATGACCGATGTTTTGATAGAATTTCCTGAACTGAAAGACCCCAAAACGGGCGAGTCACTAATGAAAAGAACGGTACTTATTGCCAATACTTCTGATATGCCAGTTGCAGCCAGGGAGGCTTCTATTTATACAGGCATTACCATTGCGGAATATTTTAGAGATATGGGGTATAGTATTGCGCTCATGGCAGACTCTACTTCAAGATGGGCAGAGGCACTACGTGAAATGTCTGGTCGATTAGAAGAGATGCCAGGGGAAGAAGGATACCCTGCGTATCTAGGTTCAAGATTAGCGCAGTTTTATGAGCGTGCAGGCAGAGTAGTAAGTCTAGGTACAGAAGGCAGAGAAGGATCTCTAACAGCTATAGGCGCTGTATCACCACCAGGTGGAGACCTTTCAGAACCTGTTACACAGGCGACGCTTAGAATTGTAAAAGTGTTCTTTGCACTTGATTCAGCGCTTGCGTATAGGAGACATTTTCCAGCGATTAACTGGCTACAGAGTTATTCACTGTACGTTGACCGTCTAGGCAAGTGGTTCAATGAAAATGTAGCAAGGGATTTTATGGAGCTACGCACAGATGTTATGCGTATTTTGCAAGAAGAAGCCGAGCTAGAAGAAATTGTAAGGCTTGTTGGGGTAGATGCACTATCTCCTACAGATAGAATTACGCTAGAAGCCGCAAAATCTATTCGTGAAGATTACTTGCATCAAAATGCATTCCACGACGTAGATACGTATACATCATTGCATAAGCAGTATCGTTTGTTAAAGCTTATTATGGCATTTTATTATAAAGGTCAAAAAGCACAGCAGGCAGGCGCAGATATTAACTCGCTTTTCGACATGGATGTTAGAGAAAAAATTGGTAGAGCAAAATATGTATCAGAAGAAAAAGTAAATGATGATTTTGATGCTATTGAAAAAGAATTAACTGCACAAGTTGAAGCATTAGTATCAAAGGAGGTAGAGTAAGATGTTAAAAGAATACAAAACCATATCAGAAGTTGCGGGTCCTTTGATGCTTGTAAAACAGGTAGATGGCGTAAAATATGGAGAACTAGGTGAGATTGAGCTTGCAAGTGGAGAAGTTAGACGCTGTAGAGTCCTTGAAATAAATGAAGATAAAGCGTTAGTCCAGCTTTTTGAAAGTGCGGCAGGTATTAACCTAGCTGATAGTAAAGTAAGGTTTTTAGGAAGAGGTATTGAGCTTCCTGTATCAGGGGATATGCTAGGAAGAGTATTTGATGGTCTTGGCAATCCAATTGATGATGGCCCAGCGATTATTTCAGAGCAAAAGCTAGATATTAATGGTATTCCTATGAATCCTGCTGCGAGAAACTATCCATCAGAATTCATACAAACAGGGGTATCTGCAATTGACGGACTAAACACACTAATAAGAGGGCAAAAACTTCCTATCTTCTCTGGCTCTGGTTTGCCACATGCACAGTTAGCAGCGCAAATTGCAAGGCAAGCAAAAGTGTTAGGGGCAGGTAATAAATTTGCGGTTGTTTTTGCAGCAGTAGGTATTACGTTTGAAGAGTCAGACTACTTTATTTCTGACTTTAAACGTACAGGAGCTATTGACCGAACGGTACTTTTTATTAACCTTGCGAATGACCCTGCGATTGAGCGTATTGCAACGCCGCGTATGGCTCTTACCGCAGCAGAGTATTTAGCATTTGAAGAAGATATGCACGTACTGGTTATTATCACCGACATCACAAACTATGCTGAGGCTCTACGTGAAGTATCAGCAGCACGTAAAGAGGTGCCAGGGCGAAGAGGATACCCAGGATATACGTATACTGACCTTGCAACGATGTATGAGCGTGCAGGTAGAAAAAGAGATAAAGAGGGAAGTATCACGTTACTTCCGATATTAACGATGCCAGAGGATGATAAGACGCATCCAATCCCTGACTTAACGGGGTACATCACAGAGGGGCAGATTATTTTAAGTAGAGAGCTCTATCGTAAAAATGTTATGCCGCCGATTGATGTATTACCTTCACTATCTCGACTAAAAGATAAAGGGATAGGGGCAGGGAAAACTCGTGAAGATCATCCAGATACCATGAACCAACTCTTTGCTGCATACGCAAGAGGAAAAGAAGCCAAAGAGTTAGCGGTTATCTTAGGGGATGCAGCGCTAAGTGATGTGGATAAACTATATGCAAAGTTTGCAGATGCGTTTGAAAATGAATATGTATCGCAAGGCTTTGAAGAAGATAGAAGCATAGGAAAGACATTAGAGATTGGGTGGGAACTCCTTGCCATTTTACCAAGAGGAGAGTTAAAGCGAATTAAAGACGAATACCTCGACAAATATTTACCGAAAAAAGAGAATGAGGAAAAGTCATAAAGGAGCGATATAAATGGCAAAGATGAGGGTAAATCCAACGCGTATGGAGCTAACGCGTCTTAAAAAAAGGCTTCGCGTGGCCAGAAGAGGTCATAAATTGTTAAAAGATAAACGTGACGAATTAATGAAACAGTTTTTAGAACTGGTAAAAAAGAATAAAGAACTTCGTGAAAAAGTGGAGAAGATGATGATGAAAGTACATGATAACTTCTTGATTGCAAGAGCAGTCATGTCTTCTGAGATGTTAGAACAAGCGCTGATGTTTCCAAAACAAAGAGTCTCATTAGAAGTATCCACGCGCAATATCATGAGTGTAGATGTGCCTGATTTTCATTTTAAAACAAAAAGTGATGATGAGAGTAATATCTATCCATATGGATTTGCAATGACTTCAGGGGAACTTGATAGTGCCATTGGCACGCTGTCTGAGGTACTGCCATATATGCTAGAATTAGCCCAGATGGAAAAAGCAGCGCAGCTTCTTGCAGAAGAGATTGAAAAGACCAGAAGAAGGGTAAATGCACTGGAGTATGTACTCATTCCACAGCTCACAGAAACCATTAAGTATATTGTGATGAAGCTAGACGAAAATGAGCGTGGTAATTTAACGCGTTTAATGAAAGTAAAAGATATGATGATTCAGCAGCAGATAGAGGCTATGCATTAGATAAAAGAGTCAGCAGAAATTTTTCTGTTGGCTCTTTTTAACGCAACAAACTGTTTACCATAGAATAAGCAAATAAAGGAGAAATGATATGTTGAAAAAAGATGATATAGTAGAGATAAGGATAGAGGATGTTACCCACGAAGGGGAGGGTGTAGGAAAGAACGATGGATTTGCTGTGTTTGTACCTAAAACCGTTACCGGTGATGTGGTAAAAGCAAAGGTAATAAGCAGCAAAAAAAGCTATGCACGTGCCCTTATGGAAGAAATAATCACGCCATCACTCTACCGGGTGGAACCTAAGTGCAGCGTTTATGCAGATTGTGGTGGGTGCAATCTGCAGCATGCTGACTATCAGCATCAGCTACATATAAAAAGAAAATTAGTTTCGGATGCTATAAAAAGGATAGGTGGCTTTGAAGATGTATCTGTACACCAAACCCTATCAGCAGGCAGTGAAAACTATCGCAACAAAATGCAGGCACCCGTAGGGATAGTTGACGGTAAAACAGTGGCAGGGTTTTATAAACAACGCAGCCATGATATCGTTGTAACGGAAAGTTGCAGCATCCAACATAGTTATAACAATCATATACTAAATAACATCGTAAAAGCAGTACGCGAAATCGAAGTGCCTCCATATGATGAAACAACTCACAAAGGTGTCATTCGCCACATAATGACAAGGGTAGGTATCGCAACAAACCAAACGATGGGTATTCTAGTAGTAACTGAAAGAGGTTTTCCTCAAAAAGGCGAACTTGTTACCAAAATAAGAAAATTATTACCAAAGCTAACAACCCTAGTAATTAACGTAAATAACAAAAAAACCAATGTAATCCTTGGGGAAGAAACGCAAGTAATATTCGGTCCAGGACATATAGAAGAGATATCTCAAGGAATAACCTTCAAAATATCTCCAGTATCCTTTTTCCAAGTCAACCCCAAAGGAATGGAGCTCTTATATAACAAAGCTGTAGAATATGCTGCGTTAACGGGAAGAGAAAAGG
>SKGK01000060.1 GCA_007117465.1 Clostridia bacterium
CACATCATCATCGCCACGCTGGTGCAGGCGGGCATCCTCAAAACACTGCAGCGCATGGCGGACGACGATGAAAACCCGTTCCAGGACGCCATGACCGGCTTTTTCGATCCTGGTATCTATGACTACAACTTCCAGACCGACCACCCTATCGGGCAAGCCAACCTCGGACTGTTGGACGCGATGATAGCTTCCGACATCGGCGGCCTGGGCGCTGACCTGACTGGAGTTCGGGCGCAGTTTGTGGCGTTGGCGAATCCGACGGTCAAGCCGTTTGAGTCCGTCACCCTGCACGCTTTCCTGACCACCAAAGGCACATGCCCCCGAAAAGAGGTAACACCACAAGGCGGCTGGCTCACGATTACCCTATCTGATGACGTCGAGCGCCACGCCCCGGTCGTGTGGCAGCAAGTCGGCACGCACTTTGTCCGAGTGACGCAGTTTCCGGCTGTCGAGGCTGCGGGCGAGTACATCGCTAAAGTATCGCAGGGCTTCAGCACGCTGTACGTCGATGATGCGTATGGGGTGATTTGATGGCGCAGTATTATACTGACTTCAGCGGCGATACAGTTGGGGCCAGGCCGGCTGGAACCACGCTTAAAAGGTCTTCGGTAGAGCAGGACTTTACGGTTGAGCTTATTGACGGCATAAAACAGCTAAGAAACCTGCCTGATGCTACTACCAGCAACCCTCGGGGGCTATCTTTTGACGGACTCGAATCAGCAGGCGAGACTGAAGTTTTTACAGAGTTCCGAAATGTAAATGGCAGCAACAACACCCCAAGGGTTATATTGTTCGGGATAGACAGCCCTGACAACGAGTACGGCTTATCGCTAGAGGGCGGCTTCAACCGGATGCGTCTTTATCGACGCATACAAGGGGCCTTCACGGCAATTACCACGTTCAATATTACCATTCGCTCAGACACTTACTACAAGACAAAATTTCTGTGCATTCCCGGCTCGCCAAACATACTCCGTGCAAAGCTGTGGGAAGGAGAGGCCGAGCCGGACTGGCAGATAGATGAGACGGACGATAATAGAGCCTTAACAACAGGCTGGTCCGGGCTGCTTTCTTTTGCTAACAACACTCAAGAGGCAAGGCACAAGTCAATCGGCATAGGCACCAACGGCGACCCCGCACCCACTGACCCGGTAGTCGCAGGCGCACCCACTCTTTCAAAACCCACAGCAACCTCAGTCAGCGCAACGAGCATCGGCTTTAAGGTGCCGGTAACTTTCTGATGGGCACTATCTACTGGGCAGCAGTACCAGAGACCGAATGGGATGGCCTGCCCTATGCGGGGATTGAGTCAGACCTGATCAATGGCACAGTGCCATTTACCGGGACGGTCCACGGCAGCGGTGCGTCACCTACCGTTACGGATGACTTTGAGGACATCGCAGAGTCACTCAGCGAGGGGACAGGCTACTACATCGCGGCGAGTTGGTCGGATGGGGTAGACGACAGTGATGTCGTTATCTCGGATGAGATAAGCACGGCCACCACTATAGACGCCGTGGGGGTGCTGCAATCAGGCAATGCGTTTCTTTCTGGTGACTTTTACCGAGAGGTCAAGGCATCTGGCTCTATTGTCTCTGGAGATTCCTCAATCTCTGGAAGCCTCGCGAGAGTGGTCACGCTAACTGGAATCCTTGAATCCGGCCCATCTCAGGTTTCCGGCTCTCTCGGATTCTCAGGGAACTCGTCAGTAAGCGGAAACATCCAGTCGGGCGACTCCGAGGTTTCCGGCGCATTAACCAGAACCGTGAAGCTCTCTGGAGATTTGCAGTCTGGTGAGTCGTCCATCTCAGGATCGGCAAAAAGAAAAGTCTCGTGTTCTGGGGAGCTAATTTCTCACCCGGCAAACATTTCTGGCGTCCTTACGGTTAACGGTGAGGAGCCAGAGTTAGGCAGACCCCATCAATCCATCAAAATCAGCACAGGAAGGCAGGCATGAAATTCACCTTGCTAACGAACGACAAAGGAAAGGCGCTTTACGCCGGAGATAATCTTGTTGCCACCTGGGACAAGAAAGAGATCAAGAAGGCCATTGAGTCTCAAATTTCACTTCGCGTGAAAGACGCTGATGAACTTGTTGAGGTTGCTTACCGGAACTCCAATTTCCCGGAGAAACTCCCCAATCAGATTAAGCCTGAAAAGGAAATGCAGGTTAAAGAGGCCGAGTAATGAACGTCGTTCAGCCCGCGAGACAGTTCAACGAACTTCCAAAGCGGAAGCGGGAGTTCGTCAAGGAGTACGTCCGCTGCGGGGATGAATTGAAGGCGTACATCGCTGTCGGGTACAAGGAATCGCGGCTTTCCAAGAACAAGGCTAGAGAGCTCAAGAAGGAACTGTCTCGGTTTATCGCAGAGGAGGTCAAGAATTACGCCAGTTCCACGGACATGGCGATTCTGGCGCTTAATCGCTTGGCTGATCTTGCTGAAAACGCAGATTCTGATGCAGTGAAACTTCAAGCCTCAAAGGAAATACTTTCTCGGTGTGGCCTGGATGCTCCGAGAGAAGTGAACATAAACCACAACGTGAAGAACCTGACCGATGAGGAGCTAGACAAGCGCCTCGAAAGGCTCTCTCGCGAACTTGGGCACAATGTCATAGATGTCACGCCAGAAAAAACTGCAATTACTCAATCAGCTTGAGGAGTTAGCACAGGAGAAGCGTGACCGGGAGACGTTTAACCGACTGAGATACTTCAAGCCCTATGAGTGGCAGAAGAAGCTACTCAGCGCGTCGAGAGACAACCGTCAGTCTCTTTTGATGGCGGCAAACCGAGTCGGGAAATCCTACGTTGGGGCGATGAACGTCTCCTATCACGCAACGGGACGCTATCCCGACTGGTGGCAGGGCCATAGGTGGGAGCATCCGATAACAATATGGGTCTCTGGCGTTTCCTCTGAATCTACACGAGACATTATTCAGAAAGAGCTTATCGGCCCCCCTGAGAACATGGAGCTTTACGGATCAGGGACGATACCGAAAGAAGACCTGGGCGAAAGAACCAGAAAACCCCAAGTCCCCAACGCCGTTCAAAGTATTCTCGTTGCCCATCACACAGATGGTGTTTTTGATGGATGGTCGTCTGTCATCTTCAAAGCCTACGAGCAGGGTGAGGCGAAGTTCATGGGTTCGTCAGTCCATGAGATATGGCTAGACGAGCAGCCCCCTGATGGGCTTTTCACGCAGTGTATTACACGCACCGCTAATACTCGCGGAAACGTGACGATGACGTTTACCCCGGAGGATGGGGTAACTCCTGTAGTCCATCAGTTCACAAAAGACAGGAAGCCCGGGCAGTTCCTTATTGGAGCTACGTGGGAGGACGCGCCGCACCTTACGAAAGAGGTTAAAGACCAGCTTCTAGCGGTCTACTCCGAGCATGAACGGGATATGCGCTCAAAGGGCATTCCCATATTCGGCTCTGGGCCGGTTTTCGTCGCACCTGAAGATGACATTCTTATTGAGCCGTTTGAAATACCTGAATACTGGCCTGCCATCGCAGCAATAGACTTTGGTTGGGACCACCCTACAGCAGTTGTGTGGTTAAGGTGGGATAGAGACTCAGACACGATTTATGTTGTAGACGAGTATCGACAACAGAAGGAAACCATCGCTTATCACGCCACAGCAATCATTGCGCGAGACACATGCCCTGTTGTGTGGCCGCACGATGGCATGAAGCACGAAACGGGTTCGGGCATCTCGATGGCCGACCAATACCGTGCTCATGGTGTGAATATGCTCGCCACGCACTTTACGAACCCTCCCGCTCCGGGAGAAAGAGGCACAGGGAATTACAAGATCGAGCCGGGCATAAACGCATTAAACGAAAGAATGCAGACCGGGAGATTCAAGGTATTCAAAACGTGCAATGACTGGTTTTCAGAGTTCAGGATGTACCACCGGGAGGACGGGAAGATTGTCGCTTTAAATGACGATTTGATGTCAGCAACAAGATACGCCTCCCAATCACTACGATTTGCCGAAATTCCATCACGCTCTCGCGGCTATCAGCGACCCTTTGACGGGAAGCTGAAGTACGAACCGCTTGACCTGTTAGCATAGGATTCCCATGAGAGAAGAAGAACTGGTCAGCGCTATTGACCAGGAGCTTAATAGTGCTCTCGGCTCAGACTCGTCCAAGCTGTCAAGCCAAAGAACCAAGGCGATGGAGTATTACCTTGGCGAGCCGTTCGGTAACGAAAAGCCCGACAGGGCGAATGTTGTCACCAGGGAAGTCTTGGATACGGTTGAGTGGATCAAACCTGAGTTGATGAAGCTCTTTGCCTCTGGCACGGAGACAGTGCGGTTTGAGCCACAAAACTCTGATGATGTAGACGCAGCACAGCAAGCCACAGACTACATAAATTACTTGTTCCACCGGAAGAACTCCGGTTTCAAGGTTCTCTACCAGTGGATTACTGACGGGCTTCTCCAGAAGAACGGCATTGTAAAAGCGTGGTGGGACGACTCTGCCACTAAATCCAGAGAGGAATACAAGGGGCTTTCAGAAACTGAATTAATGTCCCTCGCCCAAAGAGACGACGTTGAGTTAGTCAGTCAATTTGAATACCCCGACCCTCAAGCGGTAGAGGAAAAGAACGCTACATTAGAGCAAGCCTCACAAGCCCTGGAGCAGGCTGACCCCGAATCTGCGCAAATCATTCAGCAGCAGATGGAGCAAATAGAGCAGATGGAGCTTCCGTCTGTTTACGATGTGGCGATCATCGTGACTGGCGCTCAGTCTGGATTAAAGATAGACGTTATCCCCCCAGAGGAGTTCTTGATTTCTCCGAGGGCGAAAGATATACCCTCAAGCCCTTTCTGCGCACACCAGAGGGAGATGACTGTCTCTGACCTTAGGGCGATGGGGTATGAGGATTTAGACGACCTTCCTTCTGGCGATCCGGGCGTATTTCTTTCTGAGGAAAAGCGTGCAAGGCACTCTTACGACGACACAGACGAAACACTGGCCCATGAGATAAACGATCCCGCCATGAGGGAAGTGTGGGTTACAGAAGCCTACATAAAATACGACTATGACGATGATGGGATTGCTGAACTTAGAAAGGTAGTCAAGGTAGGCAACCGAGTTCTAGAGAATGAAATGGTGGACTGTATGCCCTTTGCGGGGTGGACGCCTATCATCATGTCTCACAAGTTCCACGGCCTGTCCATTGCCGATCTAATCATGGACCTTCAGCGGATTCAGTCTCAGCTTTTCAGGAATCTCTTAGATAACCA
>SKGK01000006.1 GCA_007117465.1 Clostridia bacterium
AGTGCGGGAAATGTGTTCAGGCATGCCCTGGCAACGCTATATTAGGTGATTTTAGAATTAATCCTTTAAAATGCCTTTCCTATATTACCCAAAAAAGAGGGACGCTTTTAGAAGAAGAGATAGTGCTTCTAAAAAAACATCACTTAGTATATGGGTGCGATATTTGTCAAGATGTCTGCCCGCATAATCAAAACAAACCACTAACGCATATGCAAGCATTTAGAGAAAATTTGCTCTATCGATTAGATGATGATAAGATATATGACATGTCTAATAAAGAGTTTAAAAGAATGTATGGGGATAGAGCATTTAGCTGGGTGGGTAAGAAAGTGATTTGTAGGAATTTAGAGGTGATGGAATAAATTTTATGCACCCCAATACGAATTATTACTTTACTTATTGTGTGTCTCATATTATAATAATTAATTATACGTGGGGAATAGATTAGGAGGATACTTTTTATGATAAGCAATAAGGTGCGTCGTATTTATGTAGAGAAGAAAAAAGGGTTTGATGTAGAAGCACAAGGATTATATGAGGATTTAAGGACAAATTTGGGGGTAAAGACATTAGAAGAGGTGCGCATTATTCATCGATATGATATAGCAGATATAAGTGATGAGACTTATAAAAAAGCGCGCAGTACTATCTTTTCTGAGCCTCCTGTAGATAATGCATATGATGAAGAGATTGAGATTGATAAAAGTGCCAAAGTGTTTGCGATAGAATTTTTGCCAGGGCAGTATGATCAGCGTGCAGATTCTGCAGCGCAGTGTATTCAGATTCTTACGCAAGGGGACAAGCCACGTGTGCGTGTGGCAAAGCTCATTGTACTACAAGGTCAGATAACCGATGATGTGTACAAAAAAATTAAAGATTATTGTATCAATCCTGTAGAAGCACATGAAGCGACATTAGGAAAATATACTACGCTAGAGGTAGAGATTGTAATGCCGGAAGATGTTGCGGTAATGACAGGATTTATCGCGATGGACGATGATGCGCTGCAATCGTTTCTAAAAGAATATGGGTTTGCAATGGATTTAGATGACATTAAATGCTGTCAGGGATATTTTAGAGATACAGAAAAAAGAGATCCGTCTATCACAGAACTTAGAATGATTGATACCTATTGGTCCGATCATTGTCGGCATACGACCTTTTTAACGGAAATTGATGGGGTTACATTTGAAAAAGGAAAGTATACCGATGTGATAGAAAATGTATATCAGTCCTATATTGCTACTAGAAATGAAGTGTATGGTGAAAGACAAAAAGAAAAATCTATTTGTTTGATGGATATTGCTACCATGGGTATGAAAGAACTGAAAAGGCAAGGAAAGCTTAACGACTTAGATGAATCTGAGGAGATTAACGCATGTAGTATTCAGGTAGAAATAGAGGTGGATGGCAAACAGGAAGAATGGCTTGTGATGTTTAAGAATGAAACCCACAACCATCCTACCGAAATAGAACCGTTTGGTGGCGCAGCAACTTGCTTAGGGGGTGCGATTCGCGACCCGTTATCTGGAAGGTCTTATGTATACCAGGCGATGCGTGTAACAGGCAGTGGAGACCCGAGAACAACGGTGGAAGATACCATTGCGGGTAAATTGCCACAACGCAAAATCACCGTGGGTGCAGCCCAAGGGTATAGTTCATATGGTAATCAGATTGGACTAGCCACAGGGCATGTCGCAGAGATATACGATGAAGGATATGTCGCTAAACGGATGGAAATAGGGGCAGTGATTGGTGCTGCGCCGCGTAGTAATGTAGTTCGTGAGACGCCTATGCCGGGGGATGTGATTATTTTACTTGGAGGCAAAACAGGCAGAGATGGCTGTGGAGGTGCTACAGGCTCATCTAAAGCGCATACCGAAGAATCTCTTGAAACGTGTGGGGCAGAAGTGCAAAAAGGAAACCCGCCCGAAGAAAGAAAGATACAGCGCCTATTTAGAGATGCTAGGGTTACCCGTATGATTAAAAGATGCAATGATTTTGGCGCGGGAGGCGTTTCAGTAGCCATTGGTGAGCTAGCCGATGGTCTTGAGATTAATCTAGATAAAGTGCCTAAAAAATATGAAGGGTTAGATGGTACCGAGATTGCCATTTCTGAATCGCAAGAGCGAATGGCAGTCGTGGTTGCTAAAGGAGATGCACATTACTTCATACGAAAAGCAGAAAAAGAAAATCTAGAAGCAACGCAGGTGGCAGAAGTTACAGCGAAGAATAGACTACAAATGCAGTGGCGTGGAAAACAGATTGTAGATATAAGTAGAGACTTTTTAAATACCAATGGTGCGAAGAAAAATATCTCCATAACGGTAACAGCGCCAGCAGAAAATCATTATTTTGATGAAGTAGCAACAGAGGTTACTAAGCAGGGTAAAGACATTGAAAAAGCGTGGCTTACTCATTTAAAGCAGCTTAATATATGTAGCCAAAAAGGATTAGTAGAGCGTTTTGATAGCACTATTGGTGCAGGTACGGTGCTTATGCCTTTTGGTGGTAAATACCAGGAAACACCTGCCGAGTGCATGGTTGCTAAATTACCTGTACTTGAGGGTGAGACGTTTACAGGAACAGTGATGGCGCATGGGTATAACCCAAGGCTTTCAAAATGGAGTCCTTTTCACGGTGCTGTGTATGCAGTGGTAGAAGCTGCTGCAAAAGTAGTAGCAGTAGGTGGAGATTACAGAAGCATTCGTTTAACATTACAAGAATACTTTGAAAGACTTTATGACGATGGGGCAAGGTGGGGTAAACCGCTTAGTGCACTATTAGGGGCGTATTATGCTCAAATGAAGATGGGCATTCCTGCGATTGGCGGAAAAGACAGTATGTCAGGGAGTTTTAACGACTTAGATGTACCGCCAACATTGGTTGCTTTTGCGGTTAATACCGTAGACGTTCGCAAAGTAACATCCAATGAATTTAAACAAGCAGGAAGTCAAGTGGTAAAACTGCCACTTAAACAAGATGAAAATCAGCTACCGGATTTTGCGTATTTGGATAAAATGTATACCGCGGTTCATGCGCTGATACAACAAGGAAAAGTACTCACTGCACATACCCTTAGAGAAGGCGGTGTAAGTGAAGCAATAAGCAAAATGTGTTTTGGTAATCGCATTGGATTTGCATTTAATAAAGAAGTACAAGCACATGCGTTATTTGAGCCAGCATATGGTTCGTTAGTGTTAGAAATACCTGCCGATGAAAAGGTAGAAGGATGCTTAGACGGGCTCATTTACGAAGTGCTTGGGGAGACCACTACACATGAGGAGATTGTGATAGGCAATACAACCATTTCACTTGATATTGCTGTTGAAAAATGGCAAGAACCACTAGAAAAAATATTCCCAACACAAGCTAAATCTCCACGGGAAGCAGTGGTAAAGGGTATTTATGATGTGAAAAAAATTGCTCCAACACATACAACATTTGTAAAGCCGCGTATTTTCATTCCTATATTTCCAGGAACCAATTGTGAATATGATACCCAAAGAGCATTTGAAAAAGCAGGAGGGGTAGTAAATACAAGTGTAATTTGCAACTTAACCCCTAAGCAGATAGAACATTCTATTGATGAGATGGTACAATATATTAAGCAGGCGCAAATCATCATGATTCCAGGTGGATTTAGTGCTGGGGATGAACCAGAAGGTTCAGGGAAGTTTATTGCAACGGTATTTCGTAATGAGCGCGTAAAAGAAGCGGTGATGCAGCTACTAAATGTGCGTGGTGGACTTATGCTCGGCATTTGCAACGGTTTTCAAGCGCTTATTAAGTTGGGACTTGTGCCGTATGGTGAGATACGAGATATGCATACCGATGCGCCGACACTGACGTTTAATACCATTGGTAGACACGTATCTTGTATGGTGCAGACGAAGGTGACATCTTCCCTATCACCATGGTTTAATAACGTATCGCCTGGTGATATGCATAGTATTGCAGTATCGCATGGGGAAGGGCGTTTTGTAGCAAGCGAAGAATTGGTGCAGTCGTTAGCACGTAACGGGCAGATTGCAACGCAGTATGTAGATATGGCAGGCAATCCCACGTACGATATCCAGCATAATCCTAATGGTTCTATGCATGCCATCGAAGGGATTACCAGTCTTGATGGAAGGGTACTAGGAAAGATGGGACATTCTGAGCGTATTGGTAACCATATAGTCAAAAATGTACCAGGAGAAAAAGATCAAAAGTTATTTGAAGCAGGAGTAAGGTATTTTAAATAAGAAAGTTAAGATGCGGTGGCTTTATAAGAGCTACCCTTTTTTCTAACTTAATGATTATAGCGTAAGGGGATAGGGTACATATGTAGCATAATATTTATATGAAAGTAAAGGGAGCGGTTGATATGGAAAGTTTATTGTATAGTTTTATTGCAGGTATTTCGACTTCTTTAGGGGTAGTGTTGTTATTAGTATTTGGTAAACCCAGTAAAAAAGTACTCGCAACGTTGCTTGGTTTTGCAGGAGGTATTATGTTAGCCATTTCTGTTTTTGAGCTAATGCCGGAAGCGGTAGAAATTGGCTCAATGACAAGTGCGTTAATTGGATTTGTGCTTGGGGCAGGGATGATGTATTTGCTAGATAAGGTTCTTCCGCATTCACACATGTCTGAGGCAGATCATTTGGTAGTGGAAAATCCACAAAAGCTACAATCAGTTAAAAATCCAATGCTACGAACAGGATATTTAATCTTATTTGGGATAGGACTTCATAATTTGCCAGAAGGATTAGCCATTGGTGCAGGATTAGAATCTAGCCCAGAGCTGGGGCTATTTATTGCGATAGCAATTGCGCTACATAATGTTCCTGAAGGGTTGGCAATGGCAGGGCCTTTAAAATCAGGTGGGCTTTCGGGCATTAAAATATTTTTATTTACCTTAGTAGCAGGGCTTATGACACCAATTGGCGCAGCGATTGGACTTGTGTTTTTCAGCATATCTCCTATATTTGTAGGAGGATCTCTCGCTTTTGCTGCAGGAGCGATGATTTATATTGTAAACGATGAGCTAGTGCCGCAAGCCAATGAAATGAGCAGTCATTTTGCCAATGCAGGCCTTATTTTAGGACTTTTGCTAGGGTTTGTACTTTTATAAGTTGCATATCTGAATCAAAAGGCACAGTACCTTTTGATTCAGATAAAATAGTGCGTGCTTAGCATTAGGCATAATCAAATAAATAACAAGCCAATAGTGACGGCTAAT
>SKGK01000106.1 GCA_007117465.1 Clostridia bacterium
AAAGTTGGAAAGGAAAACATAAAAATAAAAAAGACAATTTGAAAGGACTGAAAGTGTTGTAAGAAGGGAGAAAGGATTATGGTATATGAATTTGAAGTAACTACAAGACAAAATATGGAGTTTGTAGATATTACGCATAAAGCAAATGAGATGGTTAGTAAAAGTGGGATGGAAAATGGCGTGTGTTTTATTTTTGTACCACATACCACCGCAGCTGTTACCATCAATGAAAATGCTGACCCAGATGTAGTATTTGACATGTTAAAAGAACTTAATAAAATTGTACCTATAGAGGATCAGTATAGGCATATGGAAGGTAATTCAGCTGCGCATATTAAAGCAAGTTTGATGGGATTTAGTGAGCAGGTGATTGTACATAATGGAAAGTTAAAACTGGGTACATGGCAAGGTATTTATTTTACAGAATTCGATGGACCAAGGCGTAGGAAGGTGTATGTGAAGGTGTTGAAAGGGTAGAAGGGAGATTTTTAAACGCAAAAATCCACTTGACACATTTTTTATAATGCGGTATACTAAAGATATAAAAAGCGTAATGATACACAATAGAAAACCGATTCTCAGTACTGACGGATAATGTGGAATAAACCACAAGGGATTGAGGATGTAATAGATAGCCGACCGTCTGGGCAAATTATATTTTGTGCCAGGCGGTTTTTGTTTCAAAAAAATATTTTAATCGCCTGCGGGGGAAGTGAATTCCCACAGCAAACAACAAGAAGGTATAAACCAATCGAATTTTCTTGAAAAGGAGGATGAATATGTTTTTTAAAGAGGCATGGAGAGGATTTATAAAGGGCGTATGGCAAGATGCGATTGATGTAAGAGATTTTATTCAAAAAAATTATACAGTATATGAAGGGGATGAAGGATTTTTATCATCGCCGACAGATAGAACTCTTGAGCTAAAAGAGAAGATAGATAAGCTTAAGCAGTTAGAACAGCAGTGGGGTGGCGTGCTAGATATTGATACTACAACTGTATCTTCGCTTCTTACGTATGCACCTGGGTATTTAGACAAAGATAAAGAAATCATTGTAGGACTGCAGACGAATAGACCTTTAAAACGTGGGGTAAACCCTTTTGGTGGGATACGTATGGCAAGGCAGGCATGTGAATCCTATGGATTTAAGTTAGGACAAGAAATAGAGCAGCACTTTAAATACAGAACCACACACAATGATGGTGTTTTCCGTGTGTATACAGATGAGATGAAAAAAGTACGAAAAAGCGGGGTAATCACAGGGCTTCCAGATGCTTATGGGAGAGGAAGGATTATAGGGGATTACAGAAGAGTTGCCTTATATGGTATGGACTATCTTATTGCGCAAAAGAAAAAAGACCAAGAAATGCTTGGGCAAAGAGCGATGAGTGAGGAAAATATCAGACTTTGTGAAGAAATATATCGACAAATTGATTTTCTTGAAAAGTTAAAAGAGATGGCGATGATGTATGGTTGTGATATTGCTAGACCTGCAGAAAATGCGAAAGAGGCAGTACAATGGTTGTATTTTTCGTATTTAGGGGCAATCAAAGAGCAAAATGGTGCGGCGATGTCATTAGGACGTGTCAGTAATTTTCTCGATGTATACTTTGAAAGAGATTTACAAGAGGGCGTACTAACAGAAGAAAAAGCACAAGAAATCATAGATGATTTTGTGCTGAAGCTCCGTATTGCAAGGCAGCTTCGCACTCCTGAATATAACGAATTATTTGCTGGAGACCCCATGTGGATAACTGAAGCCGTTGGGGGGATAGGGCAAGATAACAGGGCGCTAGTAACTAAAACTGCTTTTCGTTTCTTGCACACCTTATATAATTTAGGATCTGCCCCAGAGCCGAATCTTACGGTGCTTTGGTCGCAGGACTTACCGATGCCGTTTAAACAATATTGTGCACGGGTATCTATTGAAACAGATGCAATTCAGTACGAAAATGATGATATCATGCGCCCAGTTTATGGGGATGACTATGGTATTGCATGTTGTGTATCTGCAATGAAAATAGGAAAGCAAATGCAGTTTTTTGGTGCGAGATGCAACCTACCAAAGGTGCTACTGATGGCATTAAATGGTGGGAAAGACGAGGTGACGGGTGAGCAGATAGGACCTTTGATGTCGCCAGTAAAAGAAGGTGGTCTTGATTATGAAGAGGTGCTCACGCGCTTTAAATACTATCAATCATGGCTATGCAAGTTATATGTAAATACCATGAACGTCATTCACTATATGCATGATAAATATGCCTATGAAAAACTTCAGATGGCGCTTCACGACACAGAAGTAGAAAGGTTTATGGCTTTTGGTATTGCAGGATTATCAGTCGTAGGAGATTCTCTTAGTGCAATTAAATATGCAAAAGTAAAGCCACTATACGATGCGCAAGGCATTATAACAGATTTTAAGATCGAAGGCGATTTTCCGAAGTTTGGAAACGGCGATGCGCGTGTGGATGATATTACCAAGCAGTTGGTAGAGGATTTTCATGCAGCGCTTAAAGCGCATAAAACCTATAGAGATGCAGAGCATACACTTTCCATACTTACCATTACTTCAAATGTTGTCTATGGAAACAAGACAGGTTCTACACCAGATGGGAGGAAAAAAGGTGAAGCATTTGCACCAGGGGCTAATCCGATGCACAATAGAGATGAAAAGGGAGCACTTGCCTCTTTAAATTCTGTGGCGAAAATTCCATATGCATGCTGTCGAGATGGAATTTCCTGTACTTTTTCAGTGACACCAGGAACGATTGGTAAAGAAAAAGCACAGCAAATGAGTAATCTTGTGAGTGTATTAGATGGCTATTTTAAGCAAAATGCACACCATCTAAATGTCAATGTCATAGACAAAGAGAAGCTTTTAGCAGCCATGAAACACCCAGAAAAATACCCGAACCTTACTGTACGTGTATCCGGGTATGCCGTGAACTTCCATCGATTAAACAAAGAGCAGCAACAAGAAGTAATTGACCGTACTTTTCATGCAAGATTATAATAAGGAGGGGGATACCCCCTCCTTATTTAAAATCGTAAAGATACTGAGCTTTCTTCGGTAGCAGGCCAATAAGTGACATATCCACCACTTAAATTTTTCACATGTTTATAACCATGTGCCATCAATATTCTACATGCTAAATAGCCTCTTAGTCCTACTTGACAAAAGACAATGATTTCTTTGTCTTTGGGTATTTCTTCTATTCGATTTCTTAACTCGTCAATGGGAATATTAATGGAATCACTAAGTGTGCCTCGCTTATATTCATTATCTGTTCTAACATCTAGCAACACGGTACTACTTTTATCAAGACTATCTATATCGTGCCAATGAATGACATTCATCGCACCTGTTATGATATTAGAAGCCACATAACCTGCCATATTGACAGGGTCTTTAGCTGATCCAAAAGGTGGGGCATATGCAAGTTCTAATTCTTGCAAATCAAAAACAGTCATACCCGCACGTATTACAGTTGCAAGAACATCTATTCTTTTATCAACACCATCATAACCGACAATTTGTGCACCGAGTATTTTCCCGTTATCTGGCGCGAACAACACCTTGATGGACATAATGGTCGCACCAGGATAGTAACCTGCGTGAGAAGAGGAGTGAGTAAATGATTTTAAATAGGGGATACCGTATTTTTTTAAAAGCTTTTCACTGTTACCGGTACAGGCAACGGTCATATCAAAAAGCTTTAACACAGATGTTCCTTGTGTGCCGTTATAAGCATCTTCAATCCCACAGATATGATTAGCCACAATACGACCCTGTTTGTTTGCAGGGCCTGCTAAGGGAATAAGTGCGGGTTTAGCATTTACAAAATCTTTAATCTCTACGGCATCACCAATGGCGTAGATATCAGGGTTAGACGTTCTCAGGTGGTTATCCACACATATGCCACCATAATCACCTAATGAAAGATGTGCGTCTTGTGCTAGCTTTTGTTCGGGTTTCACACCAATCCCAAGAACAGTCATATTAGTTTCTATTGTTTCACCACTAGTAAGTTCAAGGAGCGAATATGTTTGGTGATGACGAATATTTCGAACGCTATCAGTTGTATAAAGTTTGATGCCCTTTTTCTTTAAATATTGTTGTACTATCGCAGCCATTTCAAAATCAATTATGCCCATTACTTGTTGCGAGAGTTCTACAATACTAACGGACATACCGAGATGGTGGAGATTTTCAGCAACTTCTAATCCAATAAAGCCACCGCCTACTACGACTGCATGACGAGGATTTTTCTCGACAACAAAATTTTTGATAGCAAATGTATCCGGTATATTCCTAAGCGTAAATACATTTTCAGATTCTAACCAGCTATTATTTGGTACAATGGGAGAAGCACCGGGTGATAGTACAAGCTTATCATAAGATTCTCTATAGACATGTTCTGTTTTTAAATGTTTTACGACTACTTCTTTTTTATCAGTATCAATAGCAATAACCTCATTAAAATTTCTAATATCTATATGAAAGCGTTTGGACATGCCTTCCGGGGTTTGAATAATTAGATTGTCTTCATTTGTAATTACGCCACCAATATAATAGGGTAATCCACAGTTAGCAAAAGAAATATGTGCTCCGCGCTCAAAAATAATAATTTCACAATTTTCATTCATGCGGCGTAGCCTAGCAGCAGCACTAGCGCCCCCTGCAACACCACCAACTATTAGTACTTTCATTTTACATGCACTCCTCTCAAATTTGCAGAATTTGTATGTTGTCACAATATAATATATACCCAGATGTAAAGATAAAAATCTTAAAATATCAAAATAATTTTATTTGACATCTTATTGTAATAAAGGTAAAATGCTATTATATGATTAGAAGGGGGAGTTAATTTGATTGTATCAGAAACGTTATTGGTTGCAAGATACAATGAAACAGACCAAATGGGTATTATTCACCATGCGATATATCCTGTATGGTTTGAAGTAGCTAGAACCGAACTATTAGATAAGTTAGGAATGAAATATTCAAAAGTTGAACAAGAAGGCATATTACTGCCGCTAACAGAGCTAAAATGTCGCTATATAAGTCCTGTAAAATATGAGGATGAAGTTATTATAAGGACAAAGATTAGCAGTATGGGCTGCGTGAGATTGACTTTTCATTACGAAGTTTTTAAAAAAGAA
>SKGK01000200.1 GCA_007117465.1 Clostridia bacterium
AGATCAGCACAAGATAACGTATGAAATTGTTCCAGGCGTGAGCTCTTTTACAGCGAGCTGTGCGGCAGTAAAAAGAGAATTTACATTGCCAGAAATTAGTCAGACCGTAATTGTTACGCGAAATGCAGGGAGAACGCCAGTACCAGAAACGGAAGATTTAGAAAAACTAGCAACGCATCAGTGCTCGATGTCTATTTTCTTATCGGTTCAAGATATTGAGAAAGTGACCGAAAAGCTAAAGCGTGGATATAAGAGAGACGATGTACCTGTTGCTGTGGTTTATAAAGCGACATGGCCAGAGCAAAAAATACTAAGGGGCACCCTTTTAGATATTGCAGATAAGGTAAAAGAAGAAGGCGTTAAAAGCACAGCGCAAATTTTAGTAGGTGATTTTTTAATGGCAGCAGCAGGACGTTCACAGCTCTATCATCCGAAGTTTAGTCATGCTTTTCGAAGCGCAGATGGGCAGGAGAAGGTATGAAGATAGCATGCGTGACGTATTCAGACCAAGGCAAGCAGATTGCAGATAAACTGCAAAAGCAAATTCCTTGTGAAGTAACTATATTTACGCCACAAAATGTAGACGGTAAATTATGTAGTAAGATAGCAAGTATTTTTAAAGCATATGATGGGATTGTTTTTATCTGTGCAGTGGGCATTGCGGTACGGGTGATTGCACCACATATTAATCATAAAATGAAAGACCCTGCAGTGGTGGTAGTAGATGGTTTAGGTAGATTCTCTATTAGTTTATTATCAGGGCATGTCGGGGGTGCTAATCAGTTAGCGGAGGAAGTAAGCGTATGTATAGGTGCTATGCCCATTATTACCACAGCCTCTGATGGGCGGGGCATTGAAGCGATAGATATGTTTGCAAAGCATAATGATTTAAAAATGGAAAACTTAGTAGATGCAAAAAATCTAACAGCGATGATGATAAGAGAGAAGAAAATCAAGTTAATATCAGATAGGCCTATTACTATAGGATATCCACACATTGTAGATGATGGAGAAGAGGGAAGAATCTATGTCAGTCCGTATGTAGATAGGAAAAGTGAGTCTCCAGTGCCTTATTGTGTCCTTAGGCCGCGCTGTTTATATATAGGGCTTGGGTGCAGGAAAGGAAAAAGCAAAGAAAGCATATTAGATGCGATCAAAGAAGTATTAGATAAAAACAACTTATCCATCCATGCGGTAAAAGCGCTTGCAACTATTGAAGCAAAAAAAGATGAGCCAGGCATTATCGCAGCGTGTGAGCAGTTTGGGTGGGAGTTAATGATTTTTCAAAAAGAAGAGATTGATGCAGTTGCACATCAGTTTACAGTCAGCACATTTGTGCACCAACAAATGGGTGTCACTGCTGTATCAGAGCCGTGTGCATATCTTGCTGGCGGCAATGTGATTGTCCCTAAAACAGCGATATCAGGTGTAACGGTGGCGATTGCAAAGGAAAATAATCAATGATAGCTTAGTTGGGGTATTAAAATCAAATATTATAAACCGTTCTATCCGTTAAATAAATGGAGAAAACTAAGATTCATTCCAGTCTAAAAAATCTAACGCATCAATTCGCCCTCCTTGGCTCAGTGATGCTAACTGAACGTCCTGTTCAGTTTACGATTTTTTAGACTTCCATTCATCAAGTTTTCTTAGCCATGTATTTCAATGATATCACTCTTTTATAATATTTGATTTCTAGGGGTGGAACTAGACGAATGTGTGTGAAAAAAATAAAGGGGGAAAATAATGGCGAAGCTTTATGTAGTTGGAATTGGACCAGGTGGAAAAGAACATATGACGTTAAAAGCAATAGAAGTGATACAGCGATGTCCTGTCATCGTAGGATATCGTTTTTATATTTCTTTAATAGAAGAGCTAATACCCAATAAAGAAGTAATTAGTACGGGTATGAAAGGTGAGATTGAACGCTGCCGCGCAGCTATTGAAAAAGTGCGAGAAGGCACTGATACCTGTATTATTAGCACAGGGGATGCAGGGCTTTATGGCATGGCAGGACCTATATTGGAAATGGCAGAGGATATAGAGGTAGAAGTAGTGCCAGGGGTATCTTCTGCGTTTTGTGCAGCCGCCCATGTAGGTGCGCCTATTATGCATGATTTTTGCAGTATTAGTTTAAGTGATTTACTGACCCCGTGGGAAGTCATTGAAAAACGTATTATACATGCAGCAGAGGCTGATTTTGTAATTGCGCTGTATAATCCTAAAAGTAAGGGAAGAACAATGCATATTGACAAAGCATTTGAAATCATGCGTAAATACAAAAAGGCAGATGCGCCAGTAGCAGTGGTAAAACATGCAGGCAGAAGTGGTACCCAAAAGACCATTACAACGTTAAGTGAAGTAGATACAGGAGAGATTGACATGATGACGATGGTGATTATCGGAAATCATGAGACGTATATAGCAGGCGATAAGATGATTACACCAAGAGGATACGAAGTGTCAAGGGGAGATAGCGTGTGATATGGATTGTAGGTGGAACAACAGAGGCTGTTAAGGTCGCAGCGCGTATTAAAAATAACGCAGATTATATTGTGTCAGTAGCCACGCCTAGCGGAAAAGAAGCGTTTAAAGATGAAAATGTCGTAGTAGCTAGGCTAACTGAGCAAGAGATGATTGTATTTATAAAAGAGCATGGCATTGAAAAGATTGTTGACTTATCGCATCCCTATGCCGTGGAAGTCTCTAAAAATGCTAAAAAAGCTGCCCGTGCATGCGATATTCCCTATATCCGATATGTAAGGGCTATGAGTGATGTACAAGGGGCGGTGGTAATCAATGAGATGCCTGCACTGCTTACTTATTTAGAAGTGATTAAAGGATGTGTATTTTTTACGACAGGTGCAAATGATATTCATCAATTTGAAAAAGTAAAAGCGGGTAATCGTTTTGTATATAGGATCTTACCTGCGCCATTTAGTATCCAAAAGGCAGCAGATTCAGGTGTAGCGATGGAAGATATCATTGCCATTAAAGGCCCTTTATCTAAAGCATTAAATGCAGCGATGTTTACAAACTATGGTGCTGATTATGTCGTCATGAAAAATAGTGGCACAGAAGGAGGAACTGCTGAAAAAATAGCAGCGTGTAGAGAAAATGGCATTGTCCCTGTTGTTTGGAATCGACAAGTTGAAAATGGGGTATACTGTTTAGAGACATTAGTTGAAAAATATATTTTCAAAAAAAGGTATTGACAGGTAAAATATAATATGATATATTTAAAAAAACCAATTAAACACATAAAAATACTACGAATACTCTTATCTAGAGAGGTGGAGGGACTGGCCCGATGAAACCCAGCAACCGGCATCATTTGATGCACAGGTGCTAAATCCTGCAGCAAATGCTGAAAGATAAGGGGAGATGAATAATTAACTCTCCTTATCTATAATAGGGGAGTTTTTGTATGTAGAAGGCACAATCAAGAAAATCCAAATTAAATTTTGAAGGGAGTTAGTAAATATGGAAGAAAGAAAGTATGGTTTTGACACACTGCAAGTACATGCGGGGCAAGAACCAGATAAAACAACAGGAGCAAGAGCAGTACCCATTTATCAGACAACATCGTATGTCTTTGAGGATTCACAGCATGCAGCGGATTTGTTTGCATTAAAAACCCCTGGCAATATCTATACCCGCATTATGAATCCTACCACCGATGTATTTGAGCAGCGCGTGGCTGCATTAGAAGGGGGCGTAGGTGCACTAGCGGTAGCCTCTGGGTCAGCAGCGATTACGTATGCCATTACCAATATTGCGCAAACAGGAGATGAAATTGTTGCCGCAAGCACTTTATATGGTGGAACATATAATTTATTTGCCAATACACTGCCAAGGTTTGGTATTGATACAGTGTTTGTAGACCCAGAGGATATCGATAATTTCGAAAAAGCGATTACGCCTAAGACAAAGGCTATTTTTATTGAAAGTATCGGAAATCCTGGCATCAATATTATTGATATTGAAAAAGTCGCACAGATTGCGCATCGTAATCATATTCCGCTTATTGTGGACAATACCTTTGCGACACCGTATCTGCTAAGACCTATTGAATATGGTGCAGATATTGTGGTGCATTCGGCTACTAAATTCATAGGTGGGCATGGGACATCGATCGGTGGTGTTGTAGTAGATAGTGGTAATTTTGATTGGGCAGAAAGCGGCAAATTTCCACTCTTTACAGAGGGAGATCCGAGTTATCATGGCATTAACTATGTAGAGGCGTTAGGGAACTTAGCGTATATTGTAAAAATGAGAGTCACCCTTTTAAGAGATACAGGCGCTGCCATTAGTCCGTTTAATGCCTTTTTACTGCTTCAAGGCTTAGAAACATTATCTTTGCGTGTACAAAAGCATGTTGAAAATACACAAAAGATTGCAGCCTTTTTAGAGCAGCATCCCAATGTAGCGTGGGTCAATTATCCAGGATTAGAAACTAGCCCATATTATGAACTAGGACAAAAGTATATGCCTAAAGGTGCAGGGGCAATCCTTACGTTTGGCATCAAAGGAGATGTGAAACAAGCAGAAAATGTGATTAACAAATTATCGCTATTTTCACATTTAGCGAATGTTGCAGATGCCAAATCACTAGTGATTCATCCAGCAAGTACCACGCACCAGCAGTTAGATGAACAGCAGCAGCTAGCAGCAGGGATTAAACCAGAGATGATAAGACTTTCTATCGGTATTGAAGATGCAGCAGATTTGATTGCTGATTTAAAACAGGCGATAGATGTTATATAGGATTTGCAACTGTGTTAATTTAACATATATTAAGGGACGTTTTTAAGCGTCCCTTTAACTATGTGACTAGTAATAAGTGTAAAAAAATGATATTCTCATTGATATACCCGTATTTGACACTTGGACAAAATAAAAATCCTGTAAAACCTTGACGCAAAAGGTTTTGCGGGATTTAATATTCATGTAAAAAGTGCGTACTTTTTTCACTTTTTTGTTTCTTTAAAATTTTTTTCATGGTGCTATTATTTACAATCTGATAATCCCTGTACTTGATAGAATAAGTTACAATAAGCCTTTGCTCAAAATTATTTTCTTTTATCCAGCGTTCCTTGAAAAAGACTTTTGCTCGTATTTCTTCTTTATTGTCAGGGGTA
>SKGK01000214.1 GCA_007117465.1 Clostridia bacterium
AAAAAACAAGGCGATTCATCTACAACCCTAAAGGGTGTTAGTTTTCTCGCTTGATTCTATAAAGATGAATATAAAAGTGAAAGGAACAATACGTAATGACAAAAGAAAACATACTTGCAAAAAAAATAGGAATTATAGGTGGTGGACAGCTCGGCAAAATGATTATAAGTGAAGCGGCTAAAATGGGAATTTATACCGTTGTGCTTGACCCTTGTGAAAAATGCCCTGCGCATACTTTGGCAAATGAGCAAATTATCGCAAAATTCGATGATGCAAAGGCGCTAAGAGCACTTGCAAAAAGAGTAGATGTTTTGACTTATGAATTTGAGCATATCTCCAAAGATGCATTAAAATCATTAGAAAAAGAAGGGTTTTTCATTTATCCTAGTGCAGCTACACTTGAAATTATCCAAAATAAGTACCATCAAAAAATAAAATTAAAAAAAGAGGGCATACCTGTAGGAGACTTTGCAAAAATAAATAGTGTCGCTGATATTAAGGAAGTCATAAAGACATTTGGACTTCCATTGATGCTTAAAAGTGCACTAGGTGGATACGACGGAAAAGGGAATAGTCTCATAAAATGTGAAGCGGATATAGACAAAAGCTTTAACGAACTAGGCGGCAAAAGTGCGTGTTTATATGCAGAAAAATATGTACCCTTTGTCAAGGAGATTTCAGTTCTAAGTTGTAGAGGTATTGGTGGAGACATAAAAGTGTATCCAGTAGCAGATAATATACATCAAGATAGTATATTATTTGAAACTTCGGTCCCAGCTAGTATTACAAGCGAAGAAGAACAAAAGGCGATGCATATTGCCAAACGAGTAAGTGAAGTCTTTGATGATGTGGGCATGTTTTGTGTAGAGATGTTTTTGACACAAAAAGGAGATCTGCTAGTTAATGAAGTAGCACCAAGGCCCCATAACTCAGGACATTATACCATTGAAGCGTGTATGACGTCTCAATTTGAGAATCATATTCGTGCCGTCATAGGATTGCCACTAGGGGAGACAGATTTACTTACGCCGGTTGTGATGAGAAATTTATTAGGCGAAAATGGATATGCAGGCAAAGCATTAGTTACAGGCGTATGTGAGGCGATAGCATTAAAAGGCGTAAGCCTTCACATATATGGCAAACAAGAAACAAAACCACAAAGAAAAATGGGACATATAACGGCTGTTGCGCCTACAGTTGGCGAAGCAAGACAAGCCGCAGATAAGGCACAGTATTTTGTAAAAATTATTTCTACATAAGAAAGGAAGATATAGATGAAAGCAGTAGTAGGTATTATTATGGGAAGTGATTCGGATTTACCCGTAATGCAAGAGGCAGCAAATATTTTAGGAGAATTTAATATTCCTTTTGAGGTAACCATTGTATCTGCTCATAGAACACCAGATAGGCTATATATATATGCAAAAGAAGCAAAAGATAGAGGAATTAAGGTGATTATTGCAGGTGCAGGAGGTGCGGCGCATCTACCAGGTATGGTAGCATCACTTACCTCCCTGCCGGTGATTGGTGTGCCAGTTATGACAAAAACGTTAAATGGGGTAGACTCTTTATATTCTATTGTGCAGATGCCACCAGGTGTGCCTGTTGCAACCGTTGCAATAAATGGTGCAAAGAATGCAGGCATTTTAGCAGCACAAATCCTCGGGGCAAATGATGAAGCAGTTTATGCAGATGTGGACAAGTATAAGCGGGATTTAGAAGAGATGGTGTTGGAAAAAGCACAGGCTGTTGAAAAGAAATACAAATAACGCTTATTAGTAGAAGGGAGCTTATGATTAATGGAGCCACTTTTTAGGCTACACCAAAAAGAGTCATGGCTGTAGTCATGACTCTTTTTTATACACACGTATTGTGAGCGTATCTTTCGTATAATAAACTTCTGCTTTATCAATAATCATACCGACCAGCGAAAGCTCCTCAGCATGACCAGTCTCACCTACTAATTCAAAATAATATTCTTCCATTTGTGGTTCAAGGGGAGTATTTAACAATCTTCGTAGATTATCTACTTTCTCTTCAATATCTTTCGATGTTTTGCCGATGACTACGATGGTGATTTCTTTTTTTCCACGCTTTATATCCACGTTAATATCTTTTATTCCCGCATCATAGCAAAAACCAATCAGTTCGCTGATAATTTTAATTGTTTTCTTTTTACTCCTCATCATTATCCACCTTTCTAAGTGAAGTAATAATAGGCACCATAATAGCTGCCACTAGGCCACCTGAAAAACCATTGTTATATAAGTTCATGCCACCGTGAAGATAACCAACATTCGCTACCATTGAAATATGTAAAAAGCCTGCTAAAACGCCAAATTTCCATCCAAATATACCGGAGATAGGGGCAAGGGTAGTACCAAACAATGCGGTGAGTAGACCTCCAGCAGCATTTACTTCCCAAACTTTTACAAAAGAAGCGATGAAAACACCAATAAAGATAGGCGTAACATTTTTAGCATGTTTACCAAAAGCGGCAAATCCAACCACAGTAAAAATACCACCAATCACAGGACCGTTTAAATTACCTCTTAGTATTAGTACATAGCAGGTGGATATTAGCCCTAATACACCCATATTGATAAAGCTTAGACCAAAGTTATCGGAAATGACAAAATCACTAACCAATTTACCCGAGCGTTCCATAAGTTTTGAAAAACCTTTAAAACTACCATTATTAAAAACAATGCCAAGCAAAATCATTGAGGCAAACAGTGAAAACAAATAGATGCTAAGGATCGAATTATAACCCTCTGATACAATGAATGTCGCTGGGTTCTCAAGTCCAAAAGAACGAAATACAGCCATAAAAATAGTACCCACAATACCACACGTAAATCCAATGTTGTATAGATTAAACCCTTGGTGGAATTTGACTACATGGTTTGCAAGTGGAGGTAGTATAAAACCAGCGGTAATGCCTAAAAAATATCCTAAGATGATACTTACAATGCGCGGCAAATCTAAACCAAAACTCACTTGGCTTACTAATGGAGCCAAAGCAGTACCAAACAAAGCCACTAAAATAAATTTAGAGAATCGTTCTTTTTGAAAGGTACTATAAAGGTATACGCCTATAAAGATAGGCCAAATGTTATAAATGTTTTTACCAAAAAGTGCAAACCCTCCAATGGTAAAAATAGCTGCAATAATAACCCCATTCATGTGCGCTTTATTTATTCTCGCAATAACAAGGGCAACAATCATTAATAAACCACTGTTAAAAAAAGCAGCACCGATGTTGCCAATTGCCATATAATCTGATAAAAGAATGCTGGGCGATAAAGTAAGGTGAAATAGTCCTTGCATAATCTGAGCAGGTGTATTAAAAAAAACCGATGATACTAATATAAAGGTAGCATAAGCAAGTACAACTAGATATTTTATATCTTCGGTTATGGTGAGTGTATTAGAAAAAGTTCTGTTTTTAAGTAGTGTTTTAACGGATACATCAATTTGTTTTGAAAAAACCAAACAAATCACCCCCTATATATTTTAGTAAAATAATTTACCTATATTGTACTAGATTATAAGGAAATTATCAAGTGGTAATTTATATCAAAAAAACATAACCACTTTCGCTTATGAAGGCTAAATGTTAAAGAGTGAACGGAAAAAGTTTCCGATTCTTCTAAAGAGCAGTTCAAAAAATCCTGCTTTAGGGACATCTTCAGCAGTAAAAACGTCTGTAGTTGATAAGACGTTTTTACCAACTTTTACGCTAAGTGTACCAACAATAGTATCTGATTTTACAGGTGCGAATAAAGCTTCGTCATTTTTTTCTAAAACAATATTTATGTTATCTATCTCAGTTTTAGGTACAACAACAGAGAGGGATTCATTAATTTTAAGTGGTACAGTTAATAATTTCCCCTCTAGCACGTCAATATCATCAACAATATCGAAAGCTTCTGTAGCTGTAATGATTTCAAAGTTCCGAAATCCATGATTGAGAAGGTGCTGTGATGCTGTTAGTCTTTCTTGCTCATTTTCAGTATTTAAAACAACTGATATCATACGCATGTCATTTTGCTTCGCTGTTCCCACCAAACAATAGCCTGCTTCGCTTGTCCAACCTGTTTTTAATCCATCTGCACCAGGAAAATTTCCTAATAGAGGATTGCGATTATATTGGGGAATCTCGTTAAAGGTAAATTCTCTTTGGGATTCGAGTTCCAAAATAAGCGGATAATTTTGTATAATATAATTTGCTAAGATGGCAATATCTCTCGCAGTCATTTGATGACCTTCGGCAGGTAAGCCAGTTGAATTAGCAAAATTTGTTTGAGTAAGCCCAAGCTCTCTTGCACGCTTGTTCATGATGTCGACAAAAAGCTCTTCGCTGCCATACAAATATTCTGCCAAAGCAATGCAGCCATCATTTGCAGAGACGACAGAAATCCCTGTAATAAGATCGCCGTACGAGACGGTTTTGCCCACTTCTAAGAACATTCTAGAACCAACCATCCTCCATGCTTTTTCAGAGATAGGCACAAGGTCATCCCAAGACACCCTATTTCCTTCAAGTGCTTCTATGCCTAGTAAAAGCGTCATAATTTTAGTGATGCTAGCAGGAGGCATAGCAATATCTGCATTCTTTTCATAGATAATTTGCCCAGTGGAGCTTTCCATTAAAACAGCAGACTGAGCAGGCGTTTCAAAAGGCATAAGTGCAAAGCCTGGGGTAGCAATTATTAAAGAGAATAAAATAATAAGTATAACGAGCACATTTAATTTATAATAGTTGTTCATAATTACCTCCATCAATTTAAAGAAAATAATATTTTTCTTTTTATTATATAATATTAACATTAAATTTGAATTTAAACAATCTCAAAAACAAATATTTTAAGATATTTTTAGGATTTATGTAAAATTCACTTGTTGGTTAAACATATTTATATTATAATGTTTGTGTGTTAAGGCAATACTATAATTGCTAAATTGAAGGAAGTGATCATAATGGATTGGTTTTATGTTGTTCTAGTATTAAATATGATATTTGCAATAACACTGATTTTTTTAGAAAGAAGAGATCCAACAGCTACGTGGGCATGGATACTTATTT
>SKGK01000100.1 GCA_007117465.1 Clostridia bacterium
AACCGTAGTCTTCGAGCTCGTCCTCGTCGAGTCCCTCGGAGTTCATCGCGTAAATTGTCATAGCTGACAGAACAGCGCGAACCTGGTCTTCGGTGAGCTTGAGTGTGGTGTAGTTGGTCATGGTGTGTCCCTTCCTGGGGGTTAGTGATACCTAATGGTAACACCTAACCGGAGGGGATGCAAACCAACGACACACCAAGACTCAAGCGGGTTCGTCGTCCTCAACAATCCTCAAACGACGCTCAGTCGGCTCAGGCTTTTTCTCTTTCTTAGTAGCCCACCGAAACACACCCACTACAAAAGCCAACAAAAACAAAAACGTCAGGAACGCGAACGGAATCGCAATAGCCCAACCAATAACATCCCACGGACTCATATCACACCTTTTCCTCTAACGGACGTCAATCGTCCCGGACCCACAATCTAACAGGCCCACCATCCCATATAGCGACAACCCAGGAGACCTCACCACATGAATCGAAAGCTGGTCTTCCTCCTGAGCGTCCGCCATGTCCTCATAAGCGGCCACCAAAACCCAGTCTGAGACCATTACAGTGTCCGAGCCAGCACTGTCCCGGATGATGCTTTGAACAGCCTCGTGGGCCTCGTGTGCGCTTATGCCGTCCACCTAATGCTCCCTCAGAATGTCATATCCAGTGAAACGCGACTGGTCAGTCATCACCCAAGTGGCCATTCCAGGAGCGGCCTCATTTCCAAACTGTTCCGCAAAAAATGGTGAGCCACCATCCATGGCCGGGTTCTGAACAAACAGGAGTGACCCATAGTTGACCACGACCTCATGATGATAATGGTTCCCCACAAGGATGGACGCGTCACCAATAGGTTGACGACCGGCCGCCTGATTCTTGAACCACCCATAGGCCTTTTGAGCTGGCGAACCGGTGAAACCCTTCCCATACACTGACCCATGAGTCAGACCTAAAATGTGTCCACGAATGTCCGCGGTCAAATAGGGCTCGTCATAGGCAATGGTGAAAGAAACGTGAGACAAGGCACTGTCCCGACCGGCCGCCACAGCGACCGACTCAGCTACAACCTGGTCGTCGTTATCGTGACGGTTCACGCGTCGCCCGTTGATTCGGTGCTCGCCATGATTACCTGGAACCGCTAGAACTCTCACTCTGTCATATTCCGGAGCTAACCGGTCAAGCATGTCTAACACGACCGCCTGTGTGATTCTCAGCTGTTGTCTACGGTCCAGGTCAATCTCGAACACCTGGTTCGGGTATATGAAACACCCTTCGACCAGGTCTCCACCCAATAGGATGACGAGCTCGTCTGTGTGTTTCTTAGCCTCTTTGACCTTTTGTTGGGCCATCGAGAAGTAATTGTCTAGGCGTTCCAGTGTGGCCTCAGTGCCACCGCCTGTGTCTTTTCCAATCTGGGTGTCGTTGAGGTTCACAATGAGAGCCCCAGCGCCAGACGCTTTGGTTTTCTTTCGAGACGTACGTTTCAGGGTGTTCAGGACCTCAACCGCATCCGACACACTGACCATCTCAGGGCTAGGTTCAATGACAAACCGGTAGCGCCACACAGCTTTCGTCGTTGCGAGCTTCTGGTCTGTCGTCTCACGCGTCCACGCGACCGGGTCAAACTTAGCCTCAACCAGTCTCACCGTGTAACCCTCAGGAACCTCCAGGCCCATGTCTGAGGCAATCTTCACCCAGTCCTGTTCAGACTCAGAACCCTCAAGAGGTCCAGTGGTCACAACACGACGCTGATTCTCCTCAAAACGAACACCAGGCTCCCACCCAGTTGGGTGACCGCCACGGGTGCGTCTTGCGTTATTCGGGTGGTGAGGTTGTAGCGCGTCCCGTAAAGACATAACCCCTCCCCACACATTCGTCGCACTCCCTCGAACGGTGTCGGGCTATCACATCCCTGCTCAGGCTCATGTCGAGAGCTTGGCGAACAGCCGAAGCAATACGAGTCAGAGGGACTGACTCATCCTGTATAGCATCGACGAGAAGTGACCTGTCATCGTCGCTAGCGGCGTCTAACACCTGGAGCAACCGACACGGGTGTGGTGGCCTTCTGTGGGCCAAAAGCTTTCCTAGTTCGCTCATCATTCTCCGTTTCCGGGCATGGTGAAGCGATGCCCTATCAGTGTATCAGTGTCATGTTCAATCTCAACTGGAGATTCGTTTCGGCGTGTCTCAGACTCGTCAATTTCCCATCTGAGCTGGCGCATCCCCTGACCGTGAATCCATGTCGCCCCACAACCCCGGCACGTTGCGGTGGCGTTATCGAGCGACCCATAGACAGCGATTCGTGACTGGACGGTTATTGCCCTGCACCAGGACATTTCGTCAGTCTTGACCCAGAGCTTTTCGCACCTCGGACACGGGGATGTGATTTCAATGGACTCTGGTGGATTCAGTTTGTCGTCAATCATGGTCACAACGCTTCTCAGCCTGGAAGCTTTTTGTCCCAAGACCTCGCGTGAAACCTTCCCTGACCGATGCAGATTTGAGAACCCAATGAACCACTGTCTCAGGTTCTGCTCGGGAGTCGGAAACGGTTCAGCCGCGGTCACTGTCAAATATAGTTTCCGGGCCATATTTTCGACCTGTTCCAGCTTGTCTATAGCGTCCGCGTCCAAAATGTTTCTTTCGGATGCTGACACTTTGTTAGCCGAATGAGCCATCGATGATGACACCGCGTCCCGAAGCTGGTTCAGGAGAGAATCGTGTCTCACGCGAACAGTTGCCGAATGGTCATCAAACACCTGTTCGACTGTCACCTCATAGCCTCGCGTCAGACGGTCAACGTCGTGACGGATGTCGAGGATGATGTCACCATCGACGCTCATGATGTTAGAAGGGGACGTCCTGGTCAAATGACGGCTCACTGACCGTTTTGGGGGACTCAGTCACGTTGATGTGGAGCTCTGGTTTCCCTTCCCGTTTTTCACCATCGGCTGTGACGTAGTCTTTCCCCATCTTGACTGATGCGAGACCGGTCACCGTGATGATGTCTCCCTTGTCTAGACCGTGTGGGTCTTTGAACCAGAGGACGGTGTAGTTTTTTCGTACTTCACCTCGGTGGGTGTATTCCTCAGCGACTCTCGCGGCTTTCCCGTCGAAGAATGTCGACATGACTGTCGCGTTGCGGACTGTTGCTTGTGCCATTGTTCACTCCTGTTCGTTGGCATTGTTGGAAATGTTATTCCAAACTGGTTTGGTTTTTTCGTTCCACATGGATTCGGCGTGTCGCCTAGCCCAGTAGGCGTCCCCAGCGGCTTGGATTTTCCTGTTCTGAGCGATAGCCCAAGGGTGGCCAAAAGACTCCAACCTGAGGCGTCTCATGCTGACTCCGAGCATCCTCGCGTGTGACCTGTTCCTGGTATCCATTACACCCACGCCTCCTCTGGCTGATACAGGTTCGCGATAGCCCAACGGTGGAGGTTTTCTCCAGCCATGTGAGCGACCTGAAAGTGGAGAACAGAGCAACACTCTAAACAGTGTGTGATGCGTTTTGAGTGTTCTCGACAAACCGGTTCAGGGGTTTTCCTCCACTCGACCTCAGAGAGCTCCCTGGAGTGTCGTTCCTCAGCGAGACGCTCCCTCGCCTGTTTCATGGTGACGATAAGCCCACGCGGCGACAAATATTCGGTCTGTGTGGCGAAGTATGTCGGCACAGCGGCGGTTGCTTCGTCATAGGTCCATGGACTCGCTGTGTTTTCGTTCAACACTTTGGTCCACATTTTCACCATCGGTTCGTTCACGTTCCTGGAGTCCAACGCGGACACCATCGCCAACACTTTCGCAACCTCAACCTCATTCATTCTGGGTCCCTTCCTATCCAATCAAAAGTGGTCGTCTCGACCTCGTACACGTCAGGAGCTTTCTCCACCGATAGTGGAACGCTCCGGACTTCCATCTCCAACGCAAGCCTCGCCGCTTTCTCAGCGTTCGACAACTTCCTGGGTTCGTCACGGGACGGTTCAGGACCGTTCTCCCATGCGTCCGCGTTCAACCATGTGGCCGGATTCTTGGTGAAGCGTTCCTCACGGTTTGGGTCGTTCCTGTAGCGTTCAGCGCCAGCGACAATCTCGTCGACGGATGCTCGGGTGATTGCTTTGTCCCATGCTCGGAGTGCTGTCCTCTTGTCAGCCTTTTTGGGGTAGATGTTCCAGAACTCATCGAAGCGTTTTGTGCTCCCGCTGGTGTTCTCACTCTTTGGTTTCTTAAGGTTTGTTTTCTCTTTAGGAATTGGTTTTCTTAAGTGGGTTCCCTCAGCCACAGTGCCTCCCTCCACAGTGCCGCTAGCCACAGTGCCTAAGGGGTCTCTGGTGGTTTGTAAGTGATAGGCGTATGTTCCAAGGGAGCCGTCTGGGTTTTTCATGCGGTCAAGCACTAGCCAACCCTTTTCGACGAGCTCTGTTCTGGCTGACCTGAGTCCCTTACGGCCGAATCCTGTTTCGCTGAGAATCTGGCCGTCCCTGAGCTCATACCCTATTTGGTGGCTGAGAAGGTATATCCAAAGCATGTTGGCCTGTGGTGTCAGACCGCTGTCGCGAATCCAGTCGTTTGGAACGGTCGTGAAATGGCCATCGGTGACCAGTTCGTTCCTATAGATTCCTGGTTGTTCTTTCATATGTTCTCCAATCTGTCTGGCTATCCAGTACCATTGGAGTAGCCAGAGGGGTCATCTCTGGTTTTTCTGTGGGGGTCAGATTGTCACGGTCTGGCCCTCACTCTTTTCTGTTGTGACAACATCGTAGCATGTCCCCAAAACACGCCCTAGAAACACCTCAAAACACCTCCTAGAGGCCCTGAGAGACGTTCTAACGGCATCAAACCTGTCCCAGGTGTCATTTCATGAAGTCCAACCTGTAAGACCGCCAAATCGCCGCCTGAGTATCAGACACCAGCCCACGATTGAACCCATCATCCAACACATACCAAGACCCATCCGAATACAACACCGGAACAGGTGTCTCCAACATCGTCGCCTCCTGACGCATCATCGACCACCCATTCATGAGAGACATTCTCCTGAACGTCGCATCCGACGCGTCAAGGTCGTTATGACGAGCACACATCGTCCTCAAAAACTTTG
>SKGK01000056.1 GCA_007117465.1 Clostridia bacterium
ATTAAAAACCTCTGATGGCAGGAGGCGTGTTGCTACTGAAAACCTATTGTAACATTGACGAAGTGAACCTACTGGTTTTGGTAGTTCCAGAATAGGACTTGAGAGTTCCTATTGCAAAAACCACCACAAAAAAACAAGGCGATTCATCTACAACCCTAAAGGGTGTTAGTTTTCTCGCTTGATTCTATAAATAACGCAGATAAAAAAGGGGATATAAGTATGAAAGTAATAATTATTTATGTAAGTAAATATGGATGCGCTGAAAAATGTGTTAAAAAATTAGCAGAAAAATTAGATGGAGCTGTTGATTTATGCAATCTAAAAAGCGAAAATAATGTGGAAATTTGGCATTATGATACGGTTATTATAGGCGGCTCTATTTATATGAGCAGCATGCAAAAAGAAATAACAGCATTTTGCACACAAAATGAAAACGCATTAAAAGAAAAGAAAGTAGCACTATTCACATGCGGTATGAGAGATGGCAGTATGGCAGAGGAGCAGCTAAATAATGCTTTTTCAAAATCACTTATAGAAGCTGCAATTGCCAAAGAGTGCTTTGGAGGAGAATTTATATTTGGTAAAATGAAATTTATAGATAGGCTTATCGCTAAAAAGGTATCTGGTGCAAAGGAAGATATATCGAATATTTTAGAAGAAAATATTGATAAGCTTGCACAGGCTGTAAATACTAATTAATATCACTAAAAACGTCATCATTTTGATGGCGTTTTTATACTTGAAATAATATATATATAATGATAGTATTAATATTAGATTTTTTTGGACAAAGAATAGTTTATATAAATTTACAATGAAAGGAATTGCGTATGAAGGGTAAATTTTCAAACGGCATATATGGAATAGATACAATTACAATTGTTGTACTAATTTTTGCAGCTATTTTTATTAATATGCGGACAGAATACCTATGGCTTGTTGGGTTAGTTTTTTTAGTGTATGCAGTGTTTAGGGTGTTTTCAAAAAAAACACAAAAGCGGTATAAAGAGCTCAAGCAATTTAATGAATTTACAAGAAAGTTAAAATATCATTTAGCACCGTTAGGCAAAATGATAATGGCAGGTTTTGCCAAACTCTCTAAGTCGCTTAGCACATTTAAAACAAAAATACAGCAACGAAAAAACTATTTATTTATTAGATGTCCCCAGTGCAATAATACACTTCGATTGCCACGCAACAAAGGAAAATTAAGTGTAAGCTGTCCAGTATGCAAAATGGGTTTTATTAAGAATACATAAACTTAATATTTTAAGGTTGCTATATAACCAAAAACTATGATACAATACTTCAAGAATTAATATTATATGAAAGAGAGAATTATTATATGAAATATCACATAGGTATTGTTTCGTTAGGATGTTCAAAAAACTTAGTAGATACCGAAGTAATGTTAGGATTACTTAATCAACATGGATTTTCTATTACCAATGAAGAAAGCATAGCGGATGTATTGATTGTTAATACATGTGGATTTATTGAGTCAGCCAAGCAAGAATCTATTAATAATATTTTAGAATTAGCGCAGCATAAAGAAACGGGAAAATGTAAACTGCTTGTAGTTACAGGATGCTTAGCAGAGCGATATCAACAGCAGATTATAGAAGAAATACCAGAAGTAGATGCTGTTGTTGGGACAGGTAATTATCATGAGATTGCCGATATTATTGATAAAACATTTGAAGGTACTAAGGTATTAAAGGTAGGGAATGCTGACTATACACCAGCAGAAGGTTTGCCTAGAATCCAAAGCACACCAGTTTATGCAGCGTATTTAAAGATTGCAGAGGGGTGTGATAATCATTGTACTTACTGCATTATTCCAAAGCTACGAGGACGATATAGGAGTCGTAAGATGGAAGATATACTAGCAGAGGCAAGCAAGATGGCTGACAATGGAGTGAGAGAACTAATTATAATTGCACAAGACACATCTAAATATGGTGAGGATTTATATGGCAGTATAGAATTATCAACGCTTTTAACAAAATTATGTGAAATTGAAAAAATAAAATGGATTCGCATCCATTATTGTTACCCTGAAAGCATAACGGATGAGCTTATAGATACGATTAGAGAGCAGACAAAGATTTGTAATTACCTAGATATACCCATTCAACATTGTAATGATGCGATATTAACGCGTATGGGACGCAGAGGTAGAAAAAAAGAGTTATATGAACTCATTGAACGTTTGCGAATTAACATACCAGACATTGCAATAAGAACCTCTATTATTGTAGGGTTTCCTGGAGAATCAGAGCAGGCTTTTGCTGAACTAGAGCAATTTATAAGAGTGATACGTTTTGATAGGATGGGGGTATTCCCATATTCACGAGAAGAGGATACACCTGCTGCAAAATACGATAATCAGGTTGCGGAGGAAGTAAAAAACCATCGCTATAATAGGTTAATGGAGATACAATCAAGCGTTTCTAAGCAAATCAATCTAAATAAAATAGGGCGCACCTTAGAAGTTCTCATAGAGGGATATGATGATCACACAAAAAGCTATTACGGCAGGACGTATGCAGACTCTATTGATATAGATGGGAAGATTTTTGTTCATAGCTCTAAGCATTTAGCACCCGGTACATTTATAAATGTAACTGTTAAGAAGGCTCAACAATATGACTTGATAGGAGAGATACAAGATGAATCTTGCAAATAAAATAACCATGCTTCGTATATTTTTAGTACCTGTATTTATGTTGTTTTTGCTCACAAAATTTCCATATGGAGACTATATTGCGGTTGTTGTTTTTATTATTGCTGCGATTACAGATGGTTTAGATGGTTATGTTGCACGCAAATGGAAGCAAATAACAAATTTTGGCAAATTTATTGATCCTTTAGCAGATAAATTATTAGTAACTGCAGCTCTTATTTCATTAGTAGAATTAAATCGATTATCAGCATGGGTAGTGATTATTATTCTTAGCAGAGAGTTTGTGGTAACGAGCTTACGAGTGGTGGCTGCTTCTGAAGGCATTGTTATTGCTGCTAGTATATGGGGAAAAGTGAAAACAATTACACAAATCGTAGCAATTATTGCCATACTTATTCATAATTTTCCTTTTTCATTATTAGGCTTTCCTTTTGATCAAATATCAATTTATTTGGCGGTGATTTTTACAATCTTATCAGGGGCAGATTATTTGGTGAAAAATTGGGAAGTAGTTAAAAATGTGAAATGAGCCCCAAACCAAGCTAATCATTGGATAAAGTGAATAGATATTGCTTATAATACAGAGGATATATTTTATATCGTTTTATAACGTCAGTGCATGGGAGGTTTTGAAATCCCATGCATTATTTTTAAAAAAAACTTGATAATTATGCTGACATGTATTATACTATCTTATGAGCAACATATATCACCAGGTAATAATACTATGTAATAGAGTATGAGGTGTTGGTAGTGAATAAAATATCTGCTAAAAAGTTAAGACAAAAAAATTTAAAATTAAAACTACTGCAAGAGCCCTTTTTAACTGATGAAGAGTTAGCGGAAAATTTTAATGTGAGCATACCGACAATACGCCTTGATAGGCTTGAATTAGGCATACCTGAGCTAAGAGAAAGGCTTAAAAATGTTGCTGAAAATAACTATAATAAAGTAAAATCTATCGAAAGTCAAGAAATTGTAGGTGAACTCATTGATATTTCGCTTGGAGAAAGTGGGATAGCGATGCTAGAAACAGACGATTCGATGGTATTTGAAAAGACAAAGATTGTTAGAGGACATTTTATATATTCTTTTGCAGAAACACTTGCGATTGCAGTTATAGATGCAGATGTTGCACTTATAGGAGTGGCCAACATCAAATATAAAAGCCCTGTTTATGCAGGAGCCAAATTAATTGCAAAAGCAGAAGTCAAGAGATTTAAAGAAGACAAATACATCGTATGGGTTAGCATTAAAGAAAAGCAAATGGAAGTATTTAGAGGAAAATTTATTTTGGTTTCATTACAGAGATAATGACATCATTTATTGGAGGTATCTTATGCGTATTATAGTCGATGCAATGGGTGGAGATAATGCTCCGCAAGAGATTATAAAAGGATGTATACAAGCGCTTGAGACGCTAAATGTTCATATTATTTTAGTTGGACAACAAGAAGTAATTCACAAAGAGCTTAAAAAGTATACCTATCCAAAGGAAAAAGTAGAGATTAGACATGCGAGTCAAGTGATTACAAATGACGATATCCCCACGAAAGTCATTAAAGAAAAGAAAGATGCATCTATGGTGGTTGGATTTAAAATGTTAAAAGAAAAAGAAGGGGATGCATTTGTAAGTGCTGGCAATACAGGAGCACTTTTAAGTGGAGCTCTTCTGAAAGTGGGACGTATTAAAGGTGTGCACCGACCTGCGCTAACGCCTATTTTTCCTACTGAAAAAGGATGTGCGATTTTAGTTGATGCGGGTGCAAATACGCATTGTAGACCTGAGAATTTCTTGCAATTCGGCATTATGGGTAGCACTTATATGGAAAAAGTAGAGGCAATTAAAAACCCAAGTGTGGGACTTGTAAATGTAGGAACAGAAGCAGGAAAAGGGACTGATTTAACGAAAGAAGCTTTTTCTCTTTTGAAAAATGCACATATAAACTTTTTTGGCAATATTGAATCTAGAGAGATACCAGTAGGTAATATACACGTCATTGTATGTGATGGATTTGTAGGAAATGTAATTTTAAAGTTGATGGAAGGTATGGGGTTGACATTTTACAGTGAAATTAAAAAGATATTTACTAAGAATCCGATCACGTACCTAAGTGCTCTTTTGGTGAAAAAAGGACTAAAATCATTTAAGAAAAAAATGGATTATAGAGAACATGGTGGCGCACCTCTTTTAGGAATTGATGGGGCTGTAATAAAGGCACATGGGAGCTCTAATGCGCTGTCAATATATTATACTATATTACAAGCACAAAAATTCGTAGATACAGGTGTTATTGAAGAAATTCGTCAGAATATGACACAGGAGGCGAAAGCAAATGAATACTGAGTACAATGCAGGAATTATTGGTGTGGGGAGTTATGTACCTGAAAAAGTCATAACGAATAAAGATATTGAGAAAATGGTAGAAACATCTGAAGAATGGATTGTAACACGGACAGGAATACATCAAAGATGCATCGCTAATGGGGATATATATGCATCAGATTTAGCGACACAAGCTGCTTTAAATGCATTAAATGACGCAGGGAAAAAGCCAGAAGAGATAGATATGATTATTGTCGCTACTATTACGCCAGACATGTTTACCCCATCGGTTGCTTGTTTAGTACAACATGCAATAGGTGCTAAAAATGCAATTGCATTTGATATTAACGCAGCATGCTCGGGTTTTATTTATGGAATTAATATTGCTAATCAATTTATAAAAACAGGCAATTGCAAGAACATATTAGTAATTGGTGCCGAAACACTTTCTAAAATTACAGATTGGCAAGATAGAAACACATGCATTCTTTTTGGAGATGGTGCAGGTGCTGTCATTGTTTCTACAGTTGAAACCCCATACGGTATTTTATCTACGCATGTAGGCAGTGATGGTTCTTTAGGTAATGTACTTACCGCTCCTTTGCTTAAAGTAACAGAAGAAGAACAAGCCAAAAGAAGAGTAGATAATGCAAGAACGATTTGGATGGATGGTAGTGAAGTATTTAAGTTTGCAGTTAAAATCATGGAGCAGGCAACAAGAACCGTTGTAGAAGATATAGGTCTTACAGTACAAGATATCGATGTTATTATTCCACATCAAGCAAATATTCGTATTGTAGACGGCGCAGCAAAAAGGCTAAAATTCAATAAAGAAAATATATTTACTAATTTAAAAAAATATGGAAACATGTCTGCTGCGTCTATTCCAGTTGCAGTAGATGAAGCAGTAAAATCTGGTATGCTTAAAAAAGATGATGTTGTTGTAATGGTTGGATTTGGTGGAGGTCTTACATGGGGCTCTACAGTAATGAAATGGAAAAATTAAAATAATATTTAGTTTAAGAGGAGGGTGTATATGAAAACCAGCATATGTAAAACTTTAAACATAACCTATCCTATTATACAAGGGGGGATGGCATGGGTTGCAACAGCTGAGCTTGCGGCAGCCGTATCGAATGCGGAAGGACTAGGGCTAATTGCTGCAGGAAATGCCCCAGCAGACTGGGTCGAAAATGAAATTATAAAAGCGAGAACACTTACAGATAAACCGTTTGGTGTAAATGTCATGTTGCTTTCACCTTTTGTAGATGAGGTGATGGAAGTCATTTATCGTCAAAAAGTACCTGTTGTTACAACCGGAGCTGGAAATCCTGGTAAATATATTGAAAAACTAAAATCGATAGGAACCAAGATTTTACCTGTTGTGCCAAGTGTTGCACTTGCAAAGAGAATGGAAAAAGAGGGTGCCGATGCAGTTATTGCAGAAGGCACAGAAGCAGGTGGACATATTGGAGAGCTTACTACCATGACATTGATACCACAAGTGGTAGATGCTGTAGATATTCCAGTTATTGCAGCGGGGGGAATCGGTGATAGCAGGGCAGTCGTTGCAGCGATGGCACTTGGTGCACAAGGTGTGCAATTAGGCACAAGATTTTTGTGTTCAAACGAATGTATCGCTCACGAGAATTATAAAAATGCCATAATTAAAGCTAAAGATAGAGATGCCATTGTAACAGGGCGCTCTACAGGTCATCCAGTAAGAACAATTAAAAACAAATTAACCAGAGATTTTGATAAACTTGAAGCGCGTAAAGCTTCCATAGAAGAGCTTGAAAAATTAGGAAAAGGAAGACTGCAAGCAGCTGTTTTAGAAGGGGATGCTAAGGAAGGTTCCATTATGGCAGGACAGATAGCAGGACTTATTTGTGATATTAAACCGTGTCATGATATTATTCAAGAATTGGTTAATAATACATGTGACGTTATAAATAGAATAAATGTGTTCTGTGGAGGGAAGGATGATGAATAGAAAAATTGCATTCATATTTGCAGGTCAGGGAGCTCAAAAGGTAGGAATGGGAAAAGAGTTAACTGAACATTTTGAAGTAGCAGACGCCATTTTTACACAGGCAACAGAAGCGTTATGTATTGATATGCACAAAATGGTATTTGAAAGTGACGAGGAGACGTTGCAAATCACAGAAAACACCCAGCCAGCTATTTTAACAACAAGTGTAGCTTGTCTTGCTGTATTAAAGGAAAAAGGAATACAGCCTGATATAGTAGCAGGGTTAAGCTTAGGAGAGTACACAGCACATGTCGCAGCGGGTTCTATACAGTTTGAAGATGCTGTGAAATTGGTCCGCAAAAGAGGGAATTTTATGCAGGAGGCTGTTCCAGCAGGAGTAGGAACGATGGCTGCTATCATTGGACTTGCGCAGCAAGAAGTAATAGAAGTGTGCAATCAAGTGAGTCAAGCAGGATTTGTAGAGCCGGCTAACTTTAATTGCCCAGGTCAAGTCGTTATTGCAGGAGAAGTTGGAGCAGTAGAAAAAGCGTGTGCCATTGCAAAAGACAAAGGTGCTAAACGAGCAATGATATTACCAGTCAGCGCACCTTTTCATTGTAGCATGCTAAAACCTGCAGGGAAGAAGCTAGAGAATGCATTAGAAGAAGTAATGGTACAAAAGATGCAGATACCCGTCATTGCAAATGTTAATGCAACTTATATTAAAAACGAAGCAGACATTAAGCCTTTATTGGTTAAACAAGTCAGCAGTAGTGTAAGATGGGAAGATAGTGTTAGAAAAATGATTACCGATGGTGTGGATACTTTTATAGAAATAGGTCCTGGCAAAATATTAAGTGGTTTTGTTAAGAAAATAGACCGTAACGTCACGATTTTGAATGTAGAAGACATGGCATCTTTAAAAAATACATTAGAAAAATTGGAGGTATGACAATGGAACTTACAGGAAAAACAGCCATCATAACAGGAGCGGGGAGAGGAATTGGTAAGGTGATTGCCCAAAAGTTAGCACAGCTAGGTGCTAACATTGTTATTAATGATATTCCTTCTTCTGAGGATGCAGACAAGACTGCTGCTCAAATAAATAAAGATGGTGGCAAGGCGATTGTAATAAAAGGAGATGTAAGAAGTTCTGAAGATGTGCAGGCACTTGTGGATGGCACAAAAGAGACATTTGGGTCAATTGATATCCTTGTAAACAATGCGGGTATTACGAGGGATACACTGATGATGAAAATGAGTGAAAAAGATTGGGATGATGTGCTCGATATTAATTTAAAAGGTGCTTTTAATTGTATCAAAGCTGTTACAAGAATTATGATGAAGCAGCGTTCAGGAAGCATTTTAAATGTTGCATCAGTAGTGGGCGTGATGGGCAATGCAGGTCAGGCGAATTATTCTGCTTCTAAAGCAGGATTAATTGGGCTGACCAAATCAGCAGCAAAAGAATTAGCACCACGAGGAATTACATGTAATGCAATTGCGCCTGGGTTTATTCAATCAGATATGACTGAAAAATTATCTGAAAATGTGAAGGAATTATATATGAGTAACATTCCTCTTAAAAGGTTTGGGACGCCTGAAGATGTGGGAAATGTGGTTGCTTTTTTAGTTTCTGAAAATGCAAATTATATTACGGGTCAAGTTTTACATATTGACGGAGGGCTCGTAATGTAATATTATCTAATAGGAGCCTTAATTTTATTTATAAAATTTTCTTCAGTGGAAGGAGGTGAACGATAACATGTTCGATAAAATTAAAGAAATCGTTGTTGACCAATTAGGGGTTGAAGAAGAAGACGTAAAAATGGATGCTTCCTTCATTGATGACTTAGGAGCAGATTCACTTGATATAGTGGAACTTATTATGGCACTAGAAGAAGAATTTGATTTAGAAATTCCTGATGAAGAAGCAGAGAAGATTGTTACGGTTGGAGATGTAGCAGACTATATCAAAAAAAACGCTTAATTTGAAACTTAACAAAAAGCAAAAAAAGTCCCGTTATAAGGGGACTTTTTTGCTTTCAATAAACATCGATTATAGTAATGCGTCATTTAATGTGCAACATAGTAAATGTTCTAATATAGATAGGATATATTAAAATATAATTGAAATTGAAATGGAGGGGCTAAATTTGAAACGGAAAGTAGTGATTACGGGTATAGGCGTTGTTTCTCCCGTTGGGCATGGTAAAGAGATTTTTTGGAATGCAATTAAAGAGGGGAAATGTGGGGTTGATAAACTAACACGTTTTGATGCAACCGATTACACTTGCAAAATTGCAGCGGAAGTAAAGGATTTTGATATAGCTGATTATATTAATAAAAAAGAAGCAAAAAGGATGGATCGCTATACACACTATGCAATAGCAGCGTGTAAAATGGCAATAGAAGACGCAAGCTTAGATTTACAAACATTAGATACTGAAAGAGTAGGTATCATATTAGGATCTGGTGTAGGCGGAATTGAGACGCTTGAAAAGCAGTATGAAAAGCTAGTTGAAAAAGGGCCTGGAAGGGTGAGTCCATTTTTTATTCCTATGATGATTTCTAATATGGCAGCAGGGCAAATGGCAATTATGACGGGAGCAAAGGCGAAAAATTTAACAGTTGTATCAGCGTGTGCCTCTGGTACTAATGCAATTGGGGATGCATTTAGAGAAATTGCAAGAGGCGATGCAGATGTTATGATAACGGGTGGAGCAGAGTCGCCAATTACCCCACTAGCATTTGCTGGTTTTTGTTCTATGAAAGCAATGTCAACCCGTAATGACGACCCAAAAGCTGCGTGTAGTCCGTTTGATGCTCAAAGAGATGGATTTGTAATGGGTGAGGGTGCAGGTATTGTTGTATTAGAAGATTTAGAACATGCTGTCAATCGTGGTGCAAATATTATTGCAGAGTTGGTAGGCTATGGTTCAACCGATGATGCATATCATATAACATCACCAGCACCAGAAGGAGAAGGTGGTGCACGTGCTATGAAGCTTGCAATAGACGATGCAAAGATTGCACCTGAGCAGGTAGGTTATATTAATGCGCATGGTACTTCCACCCAATATAACGATGAGTTTGAAACTGCAGCTATCAAAAAAACCTTTGCTGAGCATGCATATAAACTAGCAGTAAGCTCTACTAAATCAATGACAGGACATTTATTAGGAGCAGCTGGTGCAGTAGAAGTCATTATTTGTGCACTATCTTTAAAAGATGGGTTTATTCCAGCTACCATGAATTATAAAAATCCTGATCCTGCGTGTGACTTGCATTATGTTGTTAATGAGGGTAGAACGGCAAATGTCCAATATGCTATATCTAACAGCTTAGGATTTGGAGGACATAATGCAACGGTAGCATTAAAAAAGTACTAAATAAACAGTAATCAGAAGTATTATTTGCATTTATATAGAGATATATCAAAATAAGAACGTTAAAATAATAAGCTATAGCAAAATTCTATTTTGCTACAGCTTATTTGACTATTTTTCTTAGTGGTTATTGACGAAAGGTCAGCAAAGGTATGATATTATGACCTTTGGTCAATGGCTGCTAAAAAAGGAGTAGAGGCAAATGAAGTTTGATCAGAAGATAAAAGATAAGCTTAAGAAATTTGAACAGCAAAGTGGATATGTTTTTGAAGATTTAACATTATTAAGAAAAGCTGTTACACATAGTTCCTATGCAAATGAGCATAGAGCATACCAATTACCTTGCAATGAAAGACTTGAATTTTTGGGAGATGCAGTGCTCAATATAATTGTAAGCGATCATATTTTTCGTACTTACCCTACTTTACCAGAAGGAGAGCTAACACGTATACGTGCAAGTGTTGTTTGTGAGGGGTCATTAGCGAGATGTGCGCGTCAGCTAAAAATGGGGGATTTTTTGTTGTTGGGAAAAGGTGAGGCGCTAACAGGCGGGAGAGATAGAGACTCAATTCTCTCGGATGCTTTTGAAGCCGTATTAGGCGCAATTTATAGTGATAGTGGACTTTTAAAAGCACAAACGTGGCTACTTAATAAGCTGATGCCAACGATTCATGCAGCAGTAAAGGGTACAGTTTTTAGAGACTATAAGACGCTACTCCAAGAACATGTGCAAAAGACAAGTGATGAAAAAATTATCTATCACATTGACAAAGAAATTGGACCTGACCATAATAAAAAGTTTTATATCAAAATTATTTTAGGTCAAAAAGTCATCGGTAATGGTAGTGGTCGAAGTAAAAAGGAAGCAGAACAAAAAGCGGCATATGAAGCGTTAAAACAATTTGGTGTTTTTGATAGAGGTGATGAAAGATGAATAAAAAGCACTATATTATTCCTATCTTTGTACCACATATTGGGTGCCCACATAATTGTGTGTTTTGTAATCAAAAAAAAATTACCGGTAAAGCTTTGAAAGTAGCTACGGATATGGTATCTATAGCAGAGGTAGATAAAACCATTTCGCAGTATTTAAAGACGATATCTAATGAGGGAGAAACAGTTATTGAAGTAGCATTTTATGGGGGAAGCTTTACAGGCATTCCTATAGATATTCAAAAGCAGTTATTAGCAGCTGCTTATGATTATATAAAATGTGGACAAATACAAGGTATTCGTCTATCAACAAGACCGGATTATATTGATGATGATATATTAATGCACCTAAAAAAATATGGTGTAAATACCATTGAACTAGGCGTACAATCCTTAGATGAAGAGGTGTTAGCGCAAAGTAATCGTGGACATACCGTAGAAGATGTGATAAAGGCTAGTCAGCAAATTAAGCACCATGGTATAACGCTTGGACTACAAATGATGATAGGACTACCTGGGGACAATGAGCAAAAAATATATGATACAGCTCAAAAACTAATTGCTCTTAAACCTAAAATGGTAAGAATTTATCCCACGCTGGTCATTAGAGGAACTGCATTAGAAAAACAATACTATCAAAAAAAATATGAGCCCCTAACGCTAGAAAATGCCGTTACCATATGCAAAAAACTATTAATTTTATTTGAGCAAAATGATGTTCAAGTTATTCGAATTGGACTGCAACCTACAGAAAATATAACAGCGGGAAAAGATATAATAGCAGGCCCATTTCATCATGCCATGCGAGCATTAGTAGAAAGTGAACTGCGACTAGATAGAATAAAAAATGTATTAAAAGATATATCTCATAAAGTTACCAAGATTTTTATTTATGTTAATCCCAAATCAATATCTGAAACAATTGGCTTGAATAAAAAAAACATTATATACTTAGAAAAAGCATATGGGTTGCAAAAAGTAAAAATTTTAGCGGATGCATCAATGAAAAGAGATGAAATGCGTATCATATTAGAAGTTAGAGGTTAGACTAGAAGAAAAGTGCAATTTGCACTTTTCCTTCTTCTTATGTTCTAAACAATTTCGGTATAAATCCCTTTTTAGATTTTTCATTATTAATAGATGCTTCCTGGGGCGGCCTTTGTTTTTTTCTTTCTTCTAAGAGAGTATATCGTTGGTCACGTGTCATATCTTTTATACGAGGCTTAGCGGTTTTGCATGTTAAAATTTTACTAAACCAGAAAAGTGCCTTATCTGGTTTACCAATACGTTTGTATGTCTCTCCAATTAAGTAACTTAAAGTACCCTCGTCCATACTTGCAATAGGAAAAGATTCTTTTTCAAAAGCTTTTTCAAAACCTTGTAAAGCTTGATTTAAAAAATTAATTTCGTTTGTTGTATCTTCTTTTAAACGGTAAATCCATGCAAGCTTTAGACATATGTAGGCTTTTTCACTTACACGTGCATTTTTTACAACAGCATTTAAAAGTGTAAGTTTATGTCTTTCAATGGCAACATCTAAATCATATTCTTTGGGATATTCTTTTGATTTCCACTTCGCACAAATTTCTTTTTTGATAGTTTCTATTTGTTTATGAGAAATATTTCGAAAATAATTGGAAAGACCCGCATATCCGCATTTAGTACATACCCAAGCATCGTATATCAATGGATTGGCACCCTCATATCTAGGCATAAGGTCAGTATCTTGTGATATCATTCGTATACTTGAAGATCGTATTGCTCGTACAGTGAAATTACACTCACATACAGGACATTTCAATTTCCTGTCAAAAAGGGTATCAAGTGTTTTTTTTGTAGATTTTTTAGAATTTGCAATATCCTCAGTATTTTCTTTATATATTTGAATATTATCAAGTTTACCTAATCCTAAATCCTCTAAATCTTTAAAAAGGTTTTTATCTGTAGTTGATTCCATATTATATGCCTCCCCATATTTAATAACGTATAAAAAACATATTTTATACAACATACTATTTATATTATAACAGAAAATAAGCAAGTACTAAAGACCTGAATACAATAAATTATGAAAAAGACTAGCATTTTTTGAAAAAATGATTTATCATAGTGAATAGTACTTATATAATGTGTTGGGAAATCATTTTCAAGGCGGTGACAAAATGAATGGGGAAATTTATTTAGATAATGGCGCAACAACAAAACCTTATGATGAAGTAGTTGATGAGATGATTGAGATGTTGAATACATATTATGGAAATCCATCATCGTTACATACAAAAGGAATCGAAGCAGAAAACGCGATTAATCATACAAGAAAAGTAATTGCAGGAGCTTTAGAGGTAAGAATAGATGAGATTTTTTTTACTTCGGGTGGAACAGAAGCAAATAACATTGCGGTTCAAGGGTGCGCACTAGCAAATCGTAAAAAGGGTAATCATATTATCGTTTCTAGCATTGAACATCCTTCTATATTGAATACATATAAACATTTAGAACAAGATGGATACAGTGTATCATATATTGATGTAGATGACAAAGGAATTATTGATTTGAATCATTTCGAGCGTGAGGTTCGAAAAGAGACTATTTTGGTAAGTATTATGCATGTAAATAATGAGGTGGGGAGCATACAGCCCATTGCTAGTGTTAAAAAAGTTTTACAGGCAAAAGGTTGTGATGCAATTTATCATGTAGATGCAATACAATCTTTTGGTAAGGTATATTTAAATCCAAAGCAAATAGGAATTGATGTACTTACTCTAAGCGCCCATAAGCTTCATGGACCAAAAGGTGTAGGGGCAATATATGTAAAGAAAGGTACACATATACGGCCGATAATATTTGGTGGAAGTCAGGAATTAGATATAAGATCAGGTACGGAAAATGTAGCTGGCATTGTAGGATTTGGGAAAGCAGTGGAAATAACGTTTAGGAATTTTGAGCAAAATATTTGCAAAATGAGGTCTTTGCGTGATATGCTAAAGAAAGGCATTATACAAGAAATAGAAGACATAATTATCCATAGTGCACATGATGAAGAAAGTGCGCCGCACATATTAAACATTTCATTTGTTGGAATAAAAGCGGAAGTACTGTTACATGCGTTAGAAGCAAATAATATATTTGTATCCACGGGTTCTGCGTGTTCTTCTAATAAGCCGTCTCCTAGCCATGTGTTAAAGGCAATGAAAGTAAGTAAAGTATGTATAGAGGGTGCAATACGATTTAGTGTGTCTACGTTTAATACACCAGCAGAAATCACATATTGTATAGAGCAAGTGGCAGCAAATGTAAAACAACTGCGAAAATACATGCGGAGGTAAGCAAAATGAATGAATTAATACTAGTGAAATATGGTGAAATAATCTTAAAAGGCTTAAACCGTCGTCTTTTTGAAGATCAGTTAATACGAAACATGAAAAACGTACTGACGGAGAATGTAGGAAGATTTAAAGTGAGTAAATCACAAGCAACCATTTATGTAGAGCCTGTAGACGAAAGTGCGGACATTGCAAAAGCAGTGCAAAAACTTCAAAAAGTATGCGGGATTGTTTCGATTAGTCGTGTTGCGCAGGTCGAAAAAGATATTAGCGTAATACAAGAAAAAGTAATAGAATACTTAAAAGATGCACTAGCAAGAAGCTATACTTTTAAAGTAGAAACTAAAAGAGCAGATAAAACATTTCCCATTAAATCTCCTGATGTCAGTAGAGTAATTGGTGGATATATTTTAAGTAAGTTAACACATTTAAAAGTAGATGTACATCATCCGGATATTGTGGTAAAAGTTGAAATACGCGGACCGGGTGCGTATGTATACTTTGAAAAGGTATCAGGTGTAGGAGGACTGCCGGTAGGTTCGAGTGGAAAAGCGACCTTGCTTTTATCAGGTGGTATTGATAGTCCAGTAGCAGGCTGGATGATAGCAAAAAGAGGGGTGAAATTAGAAGCAGTACATTTTTATAGCTATCCTTATACAAGTGAACGTGCCAAAAATAAGGTCATTAAGCTTGCTAGTTTGTTAACGCCCTATTGTGGCACAATAAAACTACATATTGTTCCCTTTACAGATATCCAGCTAGCAATACATGAAAAGTGTCCCCAAGAGCAACTAACGCTCATTATGAGAAGGTTTATGATGAAAATTAGTGAAAAGATTGCAATCAAAAATGGTGCGGATGCGTTAATTACAGGAGAAAGCTTAGGACAAGTAGCCAGCCAAACGATTCAAAGTCTAGGGGTTACCAATGCAGCAGTTGATTTACCAGTATTTCGTCCACTGATTGGGATGGACAAAGAAGAAATTGTTAAGATTGCTAAAAAAATTGATACGTTTGAGACATCGATATTGCCTTATGAAGATTGCTGCACGGTATTTGTACCAAAGCATCCGAATACAAAACCAAAATTAGAAAAACTATTAGCTTCTGAAAAACATATTGCAATGCATGAAATGATTGATAAAGCAGTAGAAGATACCGAAACGATTATTTTAGAACCAGGAGAGGAATTTTAAGTTCATTCAGACATGTTGAATATTGATACGTAATATTATATATAATCAGTAATTATCTCGCTAATTTTAAAGGAGGCTATAAAAAATGGAAAAACGATTATATTTATCAGACATTGATAAAAAGTGGGGCGGTGTATGCGGCGGTATTGCAGAATATTTTAATGTTGATTCTACATTAATTCGTCTTATATGGGTATTATTAACCATTTTCTCAGCAGGTTTTGGAGGGCTTATTGCATACCTAATTGCATGGGCCATTATGCCGCAAAGAACATAAATAGGTTGTTGTATAAGGTAAGGATTATGCTTAAAGAAAAGTGCAAGTTGCACTTTTCTTTTTTTTATAACGTTCCAGCCAGAACAGCTACAAAATTTATTTAAGATGACACAATATTCATTTCAACGCCTGGCAGACGCCGTTCTAATTGTTTGATAATATTATGTTTGTCTTTACCTTCAGGAGATTCACCTGCAATAATCATGTTGGCTTCATATTCGTTTGCAAAATCAACTAACGTTTGCACTACATCATCAGAACGCAGTACCGACATGGTTGCATTTGCTTTTTTAGAAATTTCATGTAAATATTCTAATGCCTCTCCCTCATCGGGATTTCCTAAAAAATTAGCACCTGTTCTGACAACATGCACCACGAAAAGTTCCCCGTCCATTTTCTCTGAAACTTTTTTGCCAATTTCAATAAGGCGTTTACAAGCTCTTTGCATTGTTACACACACCATAATTCTAGTTTGCATTTTACCGATACCTCTTCCGTCTATTTTAATATTATTGTAGCATATAATGATGAATAAAAAATAAATATTTCGTGAATGTTATGAAACATCTTTTTAATATATATTATCATATTTTTCTAAAAATATCTATACCCAACTAAAAAAACCTTTCACAAGTCCCTTACTATTTTTATATGTCTATGGTACAATAGATTTACAAAAAACAAAATGTATTAAAAGCTTTTAAAAGAAGATAAAGACATAAAGAGAGGATGTAATTAATGAATCAAGGACAGGCAAAAAAACATATTATTATTTATACTGATGGGGCTTGTTCAGGTAATCCAGGACCTGGCGGATATGGTGCAGTCCTACTTTATAATGGGCATCGAAAAGAAATTTCACAAGGATATAAAGATACCACCAATAATCGTATGGAACTGATGGCAGTTATTAAAGCACTTGAACTGTTAAAAACGACTTGCACCGTAACGCTGCATAGCGATTCTAAATATATTATTGGTGCAGTAGAAAAAGGGTGGGCAAAAAAATGGCGAGCAAATGGTTGGATGCGTAATAAAAAGGATAAGGCATTAAACCCTGA
>SKGK01000112.1 GCA_007117465.1 Clostridia bacterium
AAGAGCAAGGCAGCCAAGATAAAAGCAAGGCGGATTTTATCCCTGCCTTGCTTTTATCTTGCTTAAAAATTTCAGACATTTCAAACCCAACTACGTATTATACATTAAATCAATATTGAAATCGGGTTGAAAGGGTGAAACATGTTGAAAAAGAAAATAACAATATTAGCAGTTGCAGCGATATTATTGATAGTTGGAATTACAGCGTCTACGGCACAGACATCTATTGTAGATAGCATGCAGTTTCAAGGAGAAGCGCTTGCGCTTTCATTAGAAGAAGCATTAGCGCAAGTGGTAGAGCAAAGTCCTACTGTTGCGCAGCAAAAGATTAGTATAGAACAAGCAAAAGTAGAGTATCAGAAAAATATGCGAGCATTAGATAGAGTTAAAGATCGCTTTGGGCATCATAGTGAGACTTCCTTGGTGTACTTAGAGAATATACATCTACCGCAGCTTAGTAATGACTTTGCAAAGCAAAATCCAAAATGGCAGTTAGAAGAGACGATAGCATCACTCATTGTAGATGTAGAAAAGTCTTATTTTGAATTATTGCATGCCAAAGAAATGCAGTCAATCAATAAAGAGAACCTTCGGATTGCAAAAGACTTACAGGAGCAGACAAAGAAAAAATACCAACTTGGATTAGTTGCAAGGCAGCAAGTGCTAAATAGTGAGCTTAATTATATCCGAGCAGAGACAGATTTAGCCGCTACGGATGCAATGCTTACCAATGCACGGATGATGTTTAATGTTACAATGGGCTATGAGGTAATGGACAATATAAAAGTTCATGATAAGCTGACGCTAAAAGAATTTAAGCCAATAGGAATTGCAGATGCAGTGCAAAGTGCATTTGACAACAGGATTGAAGTAAAGCGTGCGGCATTTGCGTTAGAATTAGAAGAAATTGCATTAGAGATTGTTTCAAGGAGATATACGCCAAATACAGATATGTATAAACAACAGGATTTAAAAGTAAGACAGGCAAAACAAACGCTTGAGATGCTACGTAAAAATATTGAGATGGAAGTGCGGGTTAATTATAATCAAATGTTGCAAAAGCAGCGTGAAATTGAAACAGGACGTAAATCAGTAGAATTAGCTGAAATGGCGATGGACTTAAGTCAAATCTCCTATGAGACAGGAATAGCGCAGATAGTAGAGTTAGAGCAGGCACAGCTTCAGCTACAACAATCAAAATTAGGATTATCTTCCGCTATCTTAGATTATAACATGGCAGTGCTTAATTTTGATAAAAGTATCGGAAGATTAGCAATGCCATATACGACTGAGTAGTAGGTAACATAGAAGAAAGCTGATGTGAATTTCACATCAGCTTTCTATTTTTGAAGGGCTTATTATTTTACAATAATGATTAGTTCGATTAAACCATCTTCGTTTGCGATTGCTTGAACATCAGAAGCGTTTACTCTTGTAACATTGTAAGGTCTTACATCATGCATGCTAGATACGGAGATATCTGTACCTTCTACAGTATAAACATATACAGTATCAGCAAGGTCATAAATATCAGCAGCAGTTGTGTTTTCATCATCTGCTATCGTAATAGTTGTAGTTGTTTTACGATATACAGTTCCTTCTACTGCATAAGTCATATCCTCAGCTTCAGTTACTACTGCATCAAGCTCATTATTTTCATTAAACTGTACTTTGATAAGCTCGCCTGCACTAGCAGAAATAATATCTTTAGCTGTTGCAAGATAAGATACAAGCTCTCCATCAATGATTGCATATAATCTATCTACAGCATTACCTTCGCTATTAATAGCGGTTGTAACTCTATCTATTAAAGCATAAGCTTCATGCGTTGTTGCAGCATCTGCTTCTTCAATAGCACCTTCGATAAACAATCTTGCAGCAACACCTGTTGCATTATTAACACCATAAACTGTTAAGTCATAAATTTCTTCATTTACTAAATCTTCAACGCTGAATACAGCATATACATCATTGCCGTCGCCATCAACAGATTTATTAAAGATTACAGTATTTGCATTTACACGTACCGAACCAAACCTATTAGTATTAGCATTGAAAGTATTATTTACATTGCTAGTATATGGGGTTTGATTTTCAATTGTTGCAACATTACCATCATCATTTAACGTATAAGCAATAACATCATCAGTTGCCAATACATTACCTACATAATCAGCGGAAGTATCATCATTATTAAGATTATTTACTACATAATTATCAGTATCTACGGTAAATTCTGCAGCCATATATAGCGTAATGATATCTCCAGCAGTATTTAATACTTTAACACGAAGTTCTCTATAAGGAGTTCCCCATGGGTTAGATACAACGCCACTTAGCTCAACTGCAGTAACAACAACATGTGAAGCATCATCAGTTTGCTCATCTTCACCATCTACTAAGAATACTACGATATTACCATCAACATCTAGCTTAAAGATACCCTCATGTCCAACAGCTGGCGGGGTAGTATCGCCAAATCCATAGGATTCATCATTTTCACTGCTAATGGCATTTTTAAGCTGGAAAGCACTGCCGTTAATTACAAGGTTTCCACCATCAATTTCTTCTATGATACCTTGTACAGTATCAGTAATAACAAATGCAACAGCAAAGTCTCCACCTATTGCTTCAGCGATTGCTAATACATCATATTCATTTAAATCTTCAAATCCAATTTCATATCCATCTTTTACAAGATGAATTGTAGCGTCATCTGCGCTATAATTTAATTCTTCAAAACCACCCTTGAAATAGACGATGCTGTCAGCTGGAATAACTTCGTTAACAACACGCGTCTCAAAGCTAGTTGCAAAGATAAAGTCTGCATGACCATCGCCATTTTGAACAAGCGTTACATTACCAGACGCTACTACTAACTTATCAGCATGATCTGCAAGTGCAGCTACTTTACCATTGAATACTAGATATGCATCTTCGATATCATAGTCAGTATCATCTTGGGTAAGCGTTGTAGCAGTTGCATCTGTGATTTCGCCACTGTTAAATTCAACAACAGTACTTCCTGCTTCTTCAACGATAATAATTTCATTGTTTGCAGTTGCATAAAAAGATACTTTGTATCCTAATAGATCAGCTACAGCTGTATTGCCTACATTGTAAGCTTTTCCATTAATCGCTACTTGACCTTCTTCTAATGTTACACCAGAAGGATTAAGGGCTTCGTTACCTGCAACTACGCCTGTAGCTTGGTGGATATTTAGATTTTCAGTTAATAAATTTTTACCTGCTTGTACTTCATACGTTGCATTAGCACCGTGACCAATTTGCGTCATTACGTCAACGGTTAAGGTATTAACCATTAATTTTGCAACCATACCTCTAACGGCGTCTTGATTCGTAAATACAGGAACATCTTGCGTGATACCAAGCTGCGCTGCTCTTGTAAGATAGTTAATTGGCCATGTACCTGTATTTTCTACAACAGGTTTGTAACCTATAAGTCTTACTAGAATTGTTAGCGCTTCTGCATAATTAATTGCATCATCAGGTCTAAAATTACCATCGCCATCTCCGATGATAATACCTTGTGCAGCAGCGACATTAATGTAACCGCTTGCCCAGTGGTTTTCTACTACATCAGCAAATGACGTCATGCCTTTTGCTGTTTGAGCAACATCATCTAGACCAAGTGCAACGACTGCAATTTTAGCAAATTCAGAACGAATAATGCTATCATTGGGTCTAAAGTTACCGGTACCATAATCCCCTTCCATAATTCCTAACACACGTAATTGCGCAGCCGCATCTTCAAATTCAGTGCCGACTACATCGCTACCAAGAGCGAAAGCAGGAACCATCATTCCCATGACCATTACAATGGCAATAAGCATTGCCGTTAATTTTCTTGCCTTTGACATTAAAAAGACCTCCCTAGTTATTTTGTTTTTTTTGTTTTGGTTTACTTGATTATTTTTATTGCTTACATTCAACACTCTTTGACCGAACACTATGTGTTTCACCTCCTTCCAAATTGGTGAGCAAGTATTGTTTTTCTTAATGTTAACATAATAACATATACATAAAACCTTGTCAGCAATGTAACAGACTTGTAAATTATAAGTAATCCATCTGTAAACATGCTGTTATAAAGTATTAGAGTAAACAAATTTTCATATATGCATCGATGTTCACCATAAAAACATGTATATTATGTTAACTCCAATGAATATTGTAACCTAGGCTGAATAATATATCAAGTAATAAATATTAGTAACATAAGAAAATAGTGGTAAAATGCTATTGACAATACAAAGATAAAGTGCTAAAATATACTTATGATATACTAACTCTAGAGTTAGTATAATAAAATAAATAGGATGATGCTTATGTTTATAGGAAGAGAACGTGAATTGGAAAAGTTAAATAAGATGTATGCAGGTGACCAATTTGAATGTGCAGTTATATATGGAAGAAGGCGTGTTGGAAAAACGACCCTTATTCGAGAATTTATAAAGGATAAAAAGGCGATATATTTTGCGGGTCTTGAGACAAGTGCTAAAAATAATCTTGAAAATTTTAGTAAGAGTATTTTCAATATTACAATGCCAGGTATTGAAACTACACCCGTATTCAATGATTTTCAAGCGGCATTAGATTATATCTATGATATTGCAAAGCGTGAAAGAATAGTGCTTATTATAGATGAGTATCCATATCTTGCTTCTGCATATCGCGGCATATCTTCAATACTTCAAATACATATAGATATGAAACTAAAACAAAGTAAATTATTCTTAATCCTTTGTGGCTCTTCTATGTCATTTATGGAGTATCAGGTACTTGGATATAAAAGTCCCCTTTATGGTAGAAGAACAGCACAATTTAAAATTAAGCCTTTTGACTTTTTTCAATCAATAAAATTTCATAAGCATTTTAATGAGTATGAATCTGCGCTTGTATATGGTATTACGGGAGGAATCCCGCAGTATTTAGAAAAAATGGATGATAATAAAAGCATCAAGGAAAA
>SKGK01000012.1 GCA_007117465.1 Clostridia bacterium
AAAACAAAGTATGTTATGATAAGACTTAGCCCACTTGTTCCTCTTCTACTATCTAAGAACATGTGTGCTTCATCTAAGAAAAATATTGCTTTGTCAAAGTTTGTGTCTGTGTTGTAGTAGTCTATTAGCATTTGCTTTGTTATTATCTCGTGTTCGAATTTAAACGGGGTGTTTGTGAATACTTTATATCCTTCTTCTTTGTATGCTTTTATAAGTCTAGTTGCACTTAATGTTTTCCCTTTCCCTCTCCTTCCGTAAAATCCGATTATCACTTTTCACAAATACACGTTTAGAATAAATCATCTGTGAAGTTTTTAAACTTTTGAATTAGTTTACTATACATCTTATACGATTTACTTCTTTTACGTCTTTCTTCTTTTATTTTTCTTTTGTATTCTCTTATCTTATTCTTTTTGTCTTGTCTGAGTTCCCATTCTTTGCTTCTCTTCTTTTCTTCTTCCAGTCTTTGTCTTAGTCTTTCTTCTGCTTCCATTTTATTTTTTTACCTTGTAAAGTTAAAGTTCGCTATCTCTCTTTCTTTCCCGTCTTCTTTTCCAAAGGTACTTGTGAATTCTTCTCTACTCTTTCTTTTGTGACTTATTTTAAGTGTCATATACCTTTTCATTAACTCGTTTAAATCTACTCTTTCTATGTTTAACATTTTCATTAGTAAATCAGTTTTTATTATGCTTCTTATCTCCGATAGTTCCAAGTCGGTTTTTACTTCTACGTTTTCTGCGTTGAATAATTCTTTGTTAGAATTCTCTACTTGTTCCCCTCCACTTATGTCTTGCTCAAAACTATTTATTATTTCGCTTGATTTCACTTTTTATCCTCCTCTTGATAGTATTACTACGTTTATTATTCCAACTCCTACTACGAGTAACATGTTTAGTATTAACCAAAACTTCAAGTTTTTTATGTCTTCTGTTGCAAGGATTTCTCTTAATGTGTTACTTGTTAGAATTGTTTTTGCGTCAAAGCTAGATATGTGTTCTCTTTGGTTTTTTGGTATTGATACGAGTATGGGTTCGGTTATTCCTCTTTCGTGGTAGATTACTTTTCTTCCTTGTTCTTCGAGTACGCAGTCTTCGTGGTAGACGTATGCTTCTTTTTTGATTATATAAGTTCTTTTTTGTCTTGCGATTTCAAGGTTTACTTTTTCTATTTGGTCTACTTTTCCTTTGTCTACTATTCTAACTTCTAAGTTTTGCGTCATTTTACTTTTTCTCCAATTAAGAAAACTTTTATTTTAGTTTTCTTAAAATTTTATTTTTTTATTCTGATATGCTTCTAACTGCAAGTACTAAAGTGGTTATGATAAGTCCTCCTATAACTACGAAAGCTACAAGTCCACTTATTACTTCTGAGGTGTAAAGCAGAGTTGTGTATATTAGGGTTATCATGCTAAGTCCACTTCCAAGTAGTAAACTCCATTTCGGTATTATTATCGTTGATAATGTAAGTAGTAATAGTATGAACATTACTGATACTCGTATGTCTAGTATCGTGTTTTCAAAGCTTAATCCTTCTGTTATTGTTTCTTTTTCAAATAATACTTCTTCGCTTGTGGTTTCTCCGTCTGCATTTTCTATAAAGCTTTTTACGAGTATGAATGGTTCTTGAAATATAAGGGTTTCACTACTCGTATTGTTTATCTGCGTATACGTTGATTGGAAGTCGTATCGATACCTAAATCCTTTGTTTGTTACTGGTAGGTTTCCAGTTGTTTCTACTTCGTTTGTTATGGTTATTGTCATAGCAGTTCTGTTTGCTTCTACTGGTTTTGTTATGCTTGGAAGACTTGTAACTTGAAGGAAAACCTCGTCATCGTATTCTGATAAGTGTTCTCCCTCGTAGTATATTTCACTTTTAAGTGTATAGTTTCCTACTGATAAATTAGTAAAAACTTCGTTTTCTATATCGAAAATTAAATCCGTATAATTAGTTTCATAAATTAAAATGTTGTTAGCATAAACTTTTATCGTTACAACATCTAAATTATTATTTACATTTAATGAATAGTTAAAACTTTGAAAATCTTTGTTTATAGGAGTTTCTACATTTAAAAAATTGTTTATTTCTATTTCAGAAGTCACAAAGAAATGTCCAGAAGCAGAAGATATTGGATAATTAGAAGTATCTATACTTGTAAATTCCATGTTAGAAATGTTTAAAGCTTCTTTCCTTTTCGAAGTGAAAAAATCTCCTATTACAAAGTAATCCCTTCCGAAATTAGTTCCAGAAGTCTCACTTTGTCCTATTACTGTAAGATTTTCTAAACTTCTTTTTTGAATGTACCTATTATTATTTGAACCTACACTTAAATAAAAATAGTTGTCATCTAAATCTATTACTGAGATTTCTATTCCAAATTGATAAAAAGTATTTAATTCTCTTGTATTAACATTAAAAACAAAAGCATTATTACTAACTACACTTACAAAGTATGGATAATTAAAAGCAGTATTTCTTCCAGATATACTTGTGTCATTAAATAATAATTCATCATTATATAAATCATAAACATAAAATCCATCATCATTAACTATGTATAATTCATTCTCGTATATTTCAAAATTTCTAATATTAACATAAGTCTTTCTTTCTATGAAACTTCCATTTGAAGCATTAAATAAATCTATGTAATTAGCATTTTCTCTTACTACAAAAAACATGTCATTTGCAGAATAAAGGAGGACTGTAAATCCATAGTTATCAGTAGTATGTAAAAATTGGTCGTTACCATAATCATAAATAGAAGCATGTTGTAAAGAGTTAAATGTTTCTCCTCCTTGTTTTATAAGTGTTTGTCTCTCCGTATTAACTGCAATACTTTTAGATAGTCCGTCTCCAAACCAACCTGCTTCAAAGTTTTTAATAAATTGTATGTCACTTAAATTTTCTGCATTTGCTATTATAAAAGAAGTCATATTATTGTAATATATTTGACCAGAAACACCGAAGTTTATATCTGCTTTTACTATCATCGGTGTGCTTGCTATGATTAGAAATATTATTAAGAATTTCAAAGTGTTAAATCCAAAATCTTTTAAACTTGTTTGCTTTGCGTGTGTCATCGTTTCATAACTAATATTTTTGTTTTTATATTTAAACTTTCCCATTTTTTATCCTATCCAAACTAAGTCTATTATCAAGTACGTAACTGCAAGTATTAAAGGAGTAAATATCAAAGTATTCGCCCATATCGGAAGTACACTTATTCCTACCACTATCGATTTTAAAAAACTCGTAATAGTACTAATCAAAGGTATCTCTGCACCTATAAGCCAATTAAGAAAACCTCCAGTGTTTACTTCAACGTCTACACCTTCCTCTTCTACAATTGTCACTTCCTCAAAAGTTGTTCCTATAAATCCGATAGCAACGAATAGTAAAGTGTAAAAAGTTGCTATTGCAAAGAAAAGGTATGCGTTACTCATAAAAACTTTTCCTCCTTTATTGTTTCATTCATCATCTTTTAAACCTAACATTTTTATATTTGACTTTGCGTAAATGGTCTTTTCAAAATAGCAGTTGCTATCCCAATTCCAAGTACTACTATAAGTACTATTATCCATATCGGAATATAACCTATTACTGCAAAGAACACTACTTGAAGTACGAGTATAGTTGTAAGTGTTGGAAGTATCACACCGAAGTTCTGCGTTGCAAATCCAACTATTACAAGCATAAGAGTTGTTATAAACATTATGAATACACTTAAAAATATTTTCTCGGTTGTACTCAAAGTTTCACTACTTGGGAATATGCTAAGTATCTTTGTCATTCCTCCAAGTCCTCTATCACTAGGTGTTGTACTTGTTAATTGTTCTTCCACCCTTATTTGCCTTGTCTCAGTTGTGTGACTTTCATAGTCGTTGTATATTACAAGTCTGATTAAATCTCCGTCTCCAAGTGTCTTATTAGTTCCAGTTAATCTAAGCAAGGTTTCTCCTTTCTCTATGAATACGTGCTTGGTTTGAGTGTTTGAAAGATATGTCTTCCAAACTCCTCCTTCAAGTATTTGAAGCCAATATCCTTGCATGTTTGGGGATATACCAGTTACGTCTATCATAGTCGTACTTCCAATTTTAATGGTTGGAAGATTAAACCCAGTAAGTACTTGTAAGTTCTCAGTTTCGTTTTCAACATCGAAGGTACTTACAAATTTTATTTCGTTATTTGCAAAGTTCCATATAAGATTTGGGAATTCTACTAAGTAGTTATAATAAAGATACGTATCAGTTGTGTTTCCTTTCACGTATAAAGTGTTATCATCATCGAAGATACTCCAGTAAATTTTAAAATCATCGGTTTCGTAAGTATCATTTTCTGTTCCTCTAACTATTTTTGTAATGTCATATCCTAGTTGAGTTGTTACGTCTTCATAAGTAGTATTACAAAGTCCTCCACTTACACTTAAAAAACTTGTTGGTTCTTCATTTGTGCAAAACAATACGTATTGGAGTGTTTGATTGCTTTCTTGAAAGTTTGCCACAAGTACTGCTAAGTCTCTTATTTCTTTGTAGTAATGATTAAAGTTTATTATCTTCGTAAAACCAGTTGCCTCTACCAGTTTCTTTGGATAGGGTTTTATTATGTAGTCTTCTAACTCTTTTTCTTGTATGTCTAGTAAATCCTCTGTTTGTTCTCCGTCTCCTTCGTTGTATAATCTTTCTGCTTCTGCTTGGGTTACTTCCATGTCGTAAAATATTAGTTGGTCTACGTAGCTTATTGCCCCTCTTTGATTTCCTCTTAAGTTTACTTCTAAAATGTCAAATCCAGTTGGGTTTTGCGTTATGGTTATATTAAATTCATTCATCAAATTTCCGTTTCTGTATGCTTTAATAGTGTCTCCGTTTCCAGTTATTACGAAGTGGTCTAAACCCGTCCCTATGTTTCCAAAGTTAAAATTTTGATTTACATTACTTGTCCTACTCATTCGTGTTTGAAGTTGTATACTCGTTGCCCCTATA
>SKGK01000034.1 GCA_007117465.1 Clostridia bacterium
AGTAATCTTAGGGACGGATTCTGATGATTGCGTAGTGAAACGAAGCACTGAAAGGAAATCAGCAGAACCGTACCCTATGATTATGTAGCGGAATATGGAAATATATAGTTTAAACTGACGCCTATGATATTTCAATTATAAAAAGCATAATTATATAACTACAAAAAAGGTACAGACCCTTTTTTGTCAAGGGTCTGATTTATTAAGATAAAACTGCGATTATATTGTTTTTTATATAATTTTTCTTTTCTACATGCTAAAATTAGTCAAGAATAATCCACCTAGTAAAGTAAAAAATATGTTTATAATTAATTTGTGTAGCATAAAACACGCCTTTTCCACATAAACTATTGGCTATACACGCAGTATTTAGGATATAACTACATTAATATAAAAAGGACGGGATAACATTGCAAAGAAATCATAAAAACATTGCACTTTGGAAAGATGTAACAGATGCGCAGTGGAGCGACTGGCAATGGCAAGTGGCAAATCGCGTGATTACATTAGAAAACTTAGAAAAGATTATTACCCTTACCCGAGAAGAGCGTGACGGAATCAAAACTTGTCTTGAAACGCTGCGTATGGCCATTACACCCTACTATGCGACATTGATGGATACCAAAAAGATAACTGATCCTATTCGAAAGCAAGCCATTCCTTTGACCTTTGAAGTAAAAAGATCTGAATGTGATATGGAAGATCCGCTTCATGAAGAAAGTGACTCTCCTGTCAAAGGAATTACTCATCGGTATCCAGATAGAGTGCTTTTTTTAATAACTGATCAATGTTCGACGTACTGTCGTCACTGCACGCGCCGTCGTATGGCAGGAGCAACCGATAATGCTTTGCCTAAATCTCAGCTAAACGCTGCACTTGATTACATAAAAAAAACGCCTCAAATCCGAGACGTCCTGATATCTGGAGGCGATAGTTTATTAGTACCGGATGAAACCATAGAATACATTTTATCAAGCCTTAGAAAAATGTCACATGTAGAAATTATACGTTTTGGTTCCCGTACACCCGTCGTACTTCCGCAGCGCATTACACCCGATTTATGTCGCATTTTTAAGCAACACCATCCCATTTGGTTTAATACCCATTTTAACCACCCCAATGAAATTACACCTGAAACGAAAAAAGCGTGTGAACTCCTTGCGGATGCAGGTGTTCCTCTCGGCAACCAAACAGTTCTGCTACGCGGGGTTAATGACTGCCCTTATATTATGCGTAAGCTCATGCATGAACTTGTAAAAATACGTATTCGCCCATATTATCTATATCAGTGTGATCTTTCCTCTGGAATAGAGCACTTTAGAACACCTGTAAGTAAAGGGATTGAAATTATTGAGCTGTTGCGCGGTCATACTTCTGGCTTTGCTGTGCCTACCTATGTAGTAGATGCGCCTGGTGGTGGAGGGAAAATCCCCGTAGGTCCGCAGTATCTCATCTCCCAATCAGAAGATAAAATCATCTTGCGAAATTATGAAGGGGTCATTTGTGCGTACACCGAACCAGAAGATAGAAGTAGCTCATGCCTTAACTGCGAATACTGCAAAGAATTCAACGACAAACAAGCAACAGGCATCGAGAAATTATTTATGAAAAGAAAACTAAGCTTAATTCCAGCAAGTAATCTTCGAATTAAAAGGCGAAATGAAGAATTATAGTGATAACAGCATCCCTCTATTCTTTTTTCTTTATATTTTGAATAATCACAACAATCCCTGCAAACACCAATAATATTGGCCAAAAGCTCTTAACTATGTCAATGGTTTGTAACCACATCGTTCGGTCTATCATCTCATACACCGCCATAAATCCTAATACACCAATACCAAAAAATATAATGGCAGGAATTAGCGGCTTATAGCTCCATTGCTTAAACTCTAATACGAAAAGAAGTAGACACACTGTTGCTAAAATCATAAAAAATAGTGGCCACAATTTGGATTGTGAAACAGATGTCGTTTCAATAACAATACTGTAAATACCCAGACCCGGCAAAATCAATCCTGGAAGCAAGAAGCCACTCTTATGTTTTGCAAAGTATACTGTCAAAAAGGCTGCCCCTAATGTCATTAGAAATATTGCCCCAAACAAGTGTCTGTTAATAATTTGTAAGTTGCTTAGCAGTATGAGTGTACCTAAATACGCTAAAATGCATCCTGTCACTAAAAACCCTGTTTTTTTCTGTTTGGTAAAATAAGCAACCAAAAAAACAAGTCCTACACCAAGTACAAACCAATCACCCGTATTAATATTATAATTATTAAGTAAAAACAATACCCCTATTAAAATTAGTAAAATGCCTGGGAATATATTTTTTTTATAATTTCTCTCCTTCATTTCCACCTTCTTTATCTTTATTTGTTATTATATAATACTTTTTTTCTTTTGTAAAAGTCTGATGTTTTTTTGCAAAAAATAAAGAAATGCGTTTTACACATTTCTTTATTTTAACATCCTCTTAAAATACTCAGGGGTATATGCATTGGTGGATTCAAGTTCTGCTTAATGAGTATGTAGTAACATGCTTTTCTATTTTCTAGCGCGTTATTAGTCCTGGATCTTGTCTTTCTTCTAATTCAAAATACACTTCCATTACCTCGCCGTCACGAATTAATCTTAACGTACAAACACTACCCACACCGCATTCAAACATTTCTTCTCTTAGCTGCATCATTGTGTTTACCTCTACAGTGCAAATATGCGTTATAACGTCTCCTTCTCTTACCCCTGCTTCGTACACAGGACCGTGTGGGTCTACTTGTGTTACAAGCACCCCTGCGGGCAGTTCTGCCTCTTGGTCTACATATTGTGCCACTACTTTATCAAATGCAAACAAACCCATATATGGCGTTCTGTACCGCCCTTCTCGAACAAAACTAGTTATTACAGGCTTACAGATATTAATGGGAATAGCAAATCCCATACCCTCTGCAGTAATTACTTTGATTGTATTAATACCGACAACTTCACCTGCTGTATTAATAAGCGGTCCACCACTATTACCTGGATTAATAGATGCATCGGTTTGAATCAAACCCTCCATATAGTTTTCTCTGCCATCTGTCGTTACGCTAATCGTACGATTGATTGCGCTTACAATACCTGCTGTTACCGTTCTTTGAAATTGTAGTCCTAACGGATTACCAATGGCGACTGCTGTCTGACCTACATTGATTTGATTGGAATCTCCTAATTTAGCTGGCGTAAATCCTGTACCATCCATTTTTATAATGGCAATATCTAGTGTAGCATCTGACCACAATCTTCTCGCGCGCAATGTTTTTCCATTATCCAAAGTTACGATGATATTATCTGGATTGGTGCCAATAACATGTTGATTGGTTAAAATATAGCCATCTTCTGATACAATTATTCCCGAGCCTACACTCCAGCGTTCTTGTCGTTCAGCATTAAACATATTGGCACTATCAACAACTGCTGTAGAAATACCTACTACAGAGGGTAAAACCTTGGCAGCTGCTGCGGTGATATTGGTTGTTTCATATCCTTCTCTCTGCAGCTCTATCTGTGGCGTCGTTGCCTCTGGCATCGCATTATCTTGTGTTTGCATGTTTTCGGCCATATAATTTATTCTTTGTCCATCTGCATCATTACCAATAATACGATTGTCTAAATACGCAGGTAAAATAGTGAGCATTAACAACCCTGTAATGATAGATGCACCTACTCCTACTAATACATATGCGATAACATCCTTTGCATTTCTAAACTTCATATTTTCACCTGCTTTCCTGTTTTTCCCAACTAACTAACCAACTTTCTACTATCTAATTTCTAACTACATCACTATTTTTTGTAAAGATTCTTCTTCTACCTTTCCAATACCATATCCATACGAAAACGCTTGAAACATTGAGCCTACAATCATTAACATTAGAATTTCTTTTTCTTCATTTTTCATGGCATTATCACTTGCAAGTTGAAACTGTTTGACCTTATCTTTTGCAATAGAAAGCATCGCCTCTCTGCTCGCTGAAAAGTCATTGCCTAGTCTATATTGTGCCTCATTTAAGTAAAATTTCATCCTATTTTCAAATTTATTCATATCTATGCTCCTTTTCTCCTTTTTACTTGATTATTTCCCTTTTATTAAATAATTATACAAAGGAAGCGCACGCAAAAAAAACAGGTATATGTAAAAGTACATATACCTGTTTTTATCTGATGACTAACCGTCACTAAGATATTCTTATCTTAGCTAGCAACTATCCACCATAGCGCAATAATATTAACAACTATGATTAATGGCATGCCTACACTAAATGCAAAATGTTTCGTCTTATGGTGTGTAAGATGCATTGCAATATAAATACCAAGAGCTCCTCCCAAAAATGCAAACATAAATAAAGTGCGTTCTCTAATTCTCCACTTGTTTTTAACAGCTTTGCGTTTATCTACACAAGTCACCACAAAAGCAAAAAGGTTAATGACAATATAATAAATGCCCATTACTTTTATCATCTCGCATAATTTGTAAGTGTTCCGATTCCTTCAATGACAACTTCCACTTTATCGCCAGACTGCATAGGTCCAATACCAGATGGTGTCCCTGTAGTAATCACATCCCCTGGCAATAGAGTCATTACATGAGAAATAAAACTAACTAACTCTTCTACCTTCCATATAAACTGATTAATATTGGAATTTTGTTTTTGCTCACCATTTAGTATTAATTTTATGTCTGCATCTTCTACATTCACTTCATCAGTAATCCAAGGGCCAATGGGCGCAAAAGTATCAAAACTTTTTGCCCGCGTCCACTGTCCATCTGATTTTTGTAAATCTCTTGCCGTCACATCGTTTAAACATGTATATCCTAATATGTAGTCTTTCGCATCACCAGCAGTTATGTTCTTTGCTTTCTTTTTGATAACAATGGCAAACTCTGCTTCATAGTCAACTTGTGTGCTAATATCGGGTAATATAATCTCTTGGTTTGGACCAATTACAGCTGTAGCAGGCTTTAAAAAAAGCTTGGGTGCATCAGGAATTTCTTCTTTCATTTCCTGTGCATGATCTCTATAATTTAGCCCTACTGCTACTACTTTGCTCGGATTACAAGGCGCAAGTAGTGTAACTGCTTTTAAATCATATTGTACATCCGTAATACGATACTCTCCAAATAAGTCCCCTGCAATACCTGTTATGCTTTCTTCCTCTAAAATTCCATAGGAAATGTTATTATCTTGCTCAAATTGTACATACTTCACGTACTTCCCCCCTTAAACGTTTCCTGCTTCCATCTCTTCATGCCCAGCAATATAGTCAATCACTTCCCACAATTCCTCTTTACCTTCTCCTGTCTGTGCAGAAAAAGTAATAAACACATCTCCTTCTCCTAATTGCAGCGTATCTCTTATCAAGGTTGGTTGTTGCTGTTTTTCTTTAACCGATAACTTATCCCACTTAGTTGCAACAACCACAACATGATGGTGTACGCTGCGAATCCAGTTAAGCATAATTATATCATCTTGTGTGGGTTTATGCCTGCTATCGACTAGTAATATGACCTGAAGAAGCTGCCTTCTAGTGGCAAGATATTCTTCTATCATTTTTCCCCACTTTGCTTTTTCCACTTTAGACACCTTAGCGTACCCATACCCTGGCAAATCTACAAAATATAATTTGTCTTCTATATCATAAAAATTAAGTGTTGCTGTTTTACCAGGCTTAGAACTAATACGCGCCATACTCTTACGATTAATAAGCTTATTAATTAAAGAGGACTTCCCTACATTTGACCTCCCTGCAAACGCAATATCCGGTTTGCCATCTTGCGGATACTGTGCTTCACTAACAGCTGATATTTTTATTGATACATTGTGTACGTTCATCCCATCTCCCCCTTCTTACTGTTGTATGATTGGTAACTCTTTTTCTAAGTCACTCGAGATATGCTCTAGTGAGGGCTTGTCCGCTTGATTTTCATTTTCCTGCTTAAATGTATACATCGGGCGGTTACGCTTTGTCTTATTTAATGCTATGTCTAGTACTTCATCCATATGCTGAGCAGACACAAAATTCATTTTCTCTTTAATATTTTCAGGAATTTCTTCTAAATCTTTTGCATTTTTTTCAGGCATAATTATGGTATAAATCCCCGCTCTATAAGCAGCTAAGGATTTCTCTTTCAATCCTCCTATTGGAAGTACACGACCACGAAGCGTAATTTCTCCTGTCATTGCTACGTCTTTATTCACCGCATAACCCGTAAGTGCAGATACTAGTGCTGTTGCCATCGTAATACCCGCAGAAGGACCATCTTTTGGTGTAGCTCCTTCTGGCACATGAATATGAATATCAAGTTTTTTATGAAAATCAGCTTCAATATCCAAGTTTCTAGCTTTCGAACGGATAAAACTAATCGCTGCTCTTGCTGACTCTTTCATAATATTGCCTAAATGTCCTGTAAGCTCGATCTTACCACTACCATCCATCACATTCACCTCAATAGATAATGTTTCACCGCCTACAGATGTCCAAGCAAGACCCGTAGCAATACCGACTTCATCTTTTTCTTTGGCTTTATCATAGGTAAACTTTTTGGTACCCAAAAACTTTTCAAGGTTGCTTTGATTGACCGTCACCGATTTTTGGTGATTAGCAATCATCAGTTTCGCTGCTTTCCTGCATACATTTGCTAATTGCCTCTCTAGATTACGCACGCCCGCCTCTCGTGTATAGTAATTGATTATATCACGTATGGGATGCTCATTAATTCTAATATTTTTCTTTTTAAGCCCATGTTTTTCTAATTGCTTTGGCAGCAAATGCCGTAGCGCTATATTTACTTTTTCTTCTTCTGTATACCCTGAGAGTCTTATAACTTCCATTCTATCTAACAAGGGTCTTGGAACAGTGTCAAGTGTATTTGCCGTTGTTAAAAACAGTATTTGAGACAAATCAAAAGGCACCTCTAAAAAATGATCGCGAAAAGTACTATTTTGCTCTGCATCGAGTACTTCTAACATAGCTGAAGAAGGATCCCCTCTAAAATCGTTACTCATTTTATCAATTTCGTCTAGCAAAATCATTGCATTTTTAGAATCTGCTTGTTTTAGTGCATTAATAATTCTACCCGGCATCGAACCTACATACGTCTTTCTATGTCCTCTAATTTCTGCCTCATCTCGCACACCACCAAGTGACATGCGTGCATATTTGCGATTCAAAGACTTTGCAATGGATTTTGCGATGGATGTTTTGCCTACCCCTGGCGGTCCTACTAAACATAATATAGGCCCTGCCATATGTTTAGTCATCTGTCTAATGGCAAGATATTCCAATATGCGCTCCTTTACGCTTTCGAGTCCATAATGATCTTCTTCTAATATTTTTTCTGCTTGTTCTAGATTAAGTATTTCTGTTGTTGCTTTATCCCATGGGAGCTCCACTACCCAATCTAAATAATTGCGCACCACTGACCCTTCTGCCGAGCCTTGTGGTATTTTAAGTAATCTGCCCACTTCTTTTAATACTTTTTTCTCTACTTCCTCTGGCATATTTGCTTCGGCAATTTTTTCTTTGTATACTTCAACTTCTGCTGCTACTCCTTCACCATCACCTAGCTCTTTTTGGATAGCCTTTAATTGTTCACGTAGATAATAGTCCTTTTGATTTTTATCCATTTGTTTTTTCACTCTAGCGTGAATATCATTCTCTACCTCAAGTATTTCAATCTCCTTAGAGAGAATAACAATTAGTTTTTCTAATCTCTCTTTAGGATCAAATTCATCTAAAATTTCTTGTTTGTGCTCTTGTTTAAGGGCAATATTCGTCGCTATAATATCCGCTAATTGCCCCGGTTCTTCAATGGTCATAATAGATGACAGTGTTTCATTGGATAGTTTATTACTTAATTTAAAATATTGCTCAAAAAGCACCTGTATTGTTCTTAGGATAGCTTCTATTTCTAACTGCTCATATTCTGGCTCTAGTACCTTCTTCTCAACAACTTCTGCCATCATAAATGGTTCTTTTTGCGTAATTTCACTAATTCTCGCGCGGCTTAGTCCTTCTACTAATACACGAATATTATTGCCAGGTAGCTTTAGGAGCTGTTTTACCCTTGAAACAGTTCCTACTGTATATAACTCTCTTTCTTCTGGTTCACTATGTTTAACATCTTTTTGTGTTACCAAAAAAATCAGTTGATTATGAATCATTGCTTCTTCTAGTGCTTTAATGGATTTTTGTCTAGCCACATCAAAGTGCAAAATCATATATGGAAATACCGTCATGCCTCGCAAAGGCAATAGTGGTAAAACTTGTTTTTTAACAATTTTTTTTCCTTTCATTTTATGCCACTCCCTTTCTCGCTGTCTATCTCTTTCTAGCTGTCTATCTATTAACTACTTATACTTTTTCATCATATTTCAGGCTATTACCTATTATAACGCTACTGCATTGTTTTTGCAATGCTTTTGTATTTATCTACATATTCGATGCTGACAAAATATTTGATGTATCTGTTGTCGTTACTCTATCTGCATCCTTACAAATCTTTATGCCAAACACTTCATACATCACTTCTGAAATATCCTCTACAGCAATTACCTCAATATCCATCGTTTCAAATAGCTGCTGCCAATTTTCTTTTGGAACCAGTACTTTTTTAACCCCTGCCCTGCGTGCTGCTTCCACTTTTGCAATTACACCACCTACTGGTTTTACTTTTCCTCGTATTGAGATTTCACCTGTCATTGCAAGGGTTCCTTCTACCGGTATGTTTTTAATTGCTGAATATACCGCAGACATAATAGCTATACCTGCAGAAGGTCCATCTATTGGGATACCTCCCGGAAAATTTAAATGGATGTTATAATTGTTTGGATCTTCTCCTAAGTATTTTTTGATAACTGTTAGCATATTCTCTACAGATGCTCTAGCTGTGCTGTTACGTTTTAACTTTTGTCCTCTACCGTTCATCTCTTCCTCTTCAATAATCCCCGTAACCATGAATTTTCCCTTATCTGCTTCACTGCGAACCGCCGAAACTTCGATATCCATTACAAGTCCTTGGCCGATTCCTATTACTGCTAAGCCATTAATGCACCCTACTTGCTTTTCATCTTGTACTTTTTTCTCAAGTCTAGGACTATATTGTCCAAACTCTACCACCCACTCAATCTCTTTTTTATTAATGGTAGAACTACCACTTACTAGTGCCGTACCACCTGCAATTTGAACAATATTAACCGCTTCTCTACCATTACCAGCATACTTAGCTACTAGGTATTCACCATCTTCTTCTAACACAAATCCACCCTTTTTAGCAGCATTTTTTGCAATCTGTGCAATTTCCTCAACATGTAAGCTGCGAAAAAAGATTTCTACACATCTAGAACGTACCGCAGCAGGAATATCATCTGGCGTTCTAGTCGTTGCTCCTACCATTCGAAAATCTGCAGGTAGCCCTTTTTGAAAAATTTCATGAATATGAGAAGGAATATTGTTATCTTCCGAATTATAGTAAGCACTTTCTAAAAACACCTTTCTATCTTCTAATACTTTTAATAATTTATTCATTTGGACAGGATGTAGTTCTCCAATTTCATCAATAAATAAAATACCTCCATGTGCTTTAGTTACCGCACCTTGTTTGGGTTGTGGAATCCCTGCTTGTCCATAAGCACCTGCCCCTTGATAGATAGGATCATGTACAGAGCCGATTAGTGGATCTGCAATCCCTCTCTCATCAAACCTAAGAGTCGTTGCATCCATCTCAACAAATTTTGAATTTTGATTAAAAGGGGATATATCACTTTTTTTAGCTTCTTCTAGCACAACTCTAGCAGCTGCTGTTTTACCAACCCCTGGCGAACCATAAATAATCACGTGTTGTGGATTAGGACCGCATAGTGCTGCCCTTAATGCCTTAATGCCTTGCTCTTGACCGATTACCTCCTTTAGGCTACTCGGTCTTGTTTTTTCAGATAAGGGTACTGAAAGTTTAACTTCTTGTAATTTTCTTAGTTTTTCAAGTTCTTTCTTAGATTCCTTTTCAACTGCTGACTTATTTCCTTGTTGTGATTTTAACATATTGAGAAAATATAGTCCAATAACAATCGAAAAGAAGAATTGAATAATTAAAATTGTGCTACCAAACACTTCTATTCCTCCCCGTATTTTAGGAATGAAAAAGTAATCACTTTACATTTTTAAGTCAATTGCTTTTAAATGTCATGATTTTATCATTCCATAAAATATTAATGTTTTTTATTAGTATTGGTTAGTAACACGATTTTAATCCTGTAAACAAAAGGTAAAAAAAGAGCATTCGCGCTTCGATATGGAGACTTATTTCCCCTGCACCCATTCGTTTTTTATTGACTTTATTTTCCACAATGCTGTGTGCTTCATTATACGCGCGTTTTATAACTTAAATTAATAGAAAATTTTTATACTTTCCTAGTCAATAAAAAATAGACAAAATAAAACTGTGATATATATCACAGTTTTATGAAAATGTTATTTATGAAGCAGACTCCCTTTTAATCCTTGCTTTTCTTGTTGCACTCTTCTTAAGTGGTTTTTTATTTTCGTTAATCACTAATTCAGGTGTTTGTTTTTCGGTTATACATTCTTTGTGAATGATACACTTTTCAATATTGTTCTGGGATGGAATATCAAACATTACATCTAGCATGAGTTCTTCTAGTATTGTTCTTAAACCTCTCGCGCCTGTATTGCTTTCTACCGCTCTGTTTGCAATTTCTTCAATCGCTTCATCATCAAATTCGAGCAACACATCTTCCATCTCAAATAGCTTCTGATATTGCTTTACGAGTGCATTTTTAGGCTCCGTAAGGATGCTCTTAAGTGCCGCATTATCTAAAGAATTCAGTGTCGCAACTACCGGAATTCTCCCTACAAACTCGGGAATAAGTCCATATTTTAATAAATCCTGTGGTTCAATATATTGAAATATCTCACCAATATTTCTTTCTTTTTTACTCTGTATTTCAGCACCAAAGCCTAGTGCTTTCTTACCAATTCTATTTTCAATAACTTTATCAATACCGTCAAATGCTCCTCCACATACAAATAATATATTGGTCGTATCAATTTGTATAAATTCTTGATGCGGATGCTTTCTTCCCCCTTGTGGTGGAACGGAAGCCACGGTTCCTTCTAGTATTTTAAGTAATGCTTGCTGTACCCCTTCACCACTTACATCTCTTGTAATAGAAGGATTTTCAGATTTCCTGGCAATTTTATCAATCTCATCAATGTAAATAATTCCTTTTTCTGCCTGCTCAATATCATAGTCCGCTACTTGTATTAATTTTAGTAGAATGTTCTCAACATCTTCTCCTACATAGCCTGCTTCTGTCAGCGACGTTGCATCTGCAATTGCAAAAGGAACGTTTAATATCCTTGCCATTGTCTGTGCTAAAAGGGTCTTTCCCGATCCTGTAGGCCCTAAGAGCACAATATTACTTTTTTGTAATTCCACATCACCGTTTTTGATATCGGTATTAATGCGTTTGTAATGATTGTATACTGCTACGGCAAGGCTTTTTTTAGCCTGCTCTTGCCCTATAACATATTGATCTAACACATCTTTAATTTCTTTAGGTCTAGGGATATCTCCTAAACCAGCATCAATTCTTGTGTCTTCAAATTCTTCTTCTATTATCTCAGAACATAATTCAATACATTCATCACATATATATACACCCGGGCCTGCAACTAATCTTTTGACCTGGTCTTGCGTTTTTCCGCAAAAAGAGCATTTAAGCTGCTTCTTTTCGTCATATTTAGACATCACTACACCTCTTTTATAAACTTTTGACTTATTTTCTGATAATCACCTGGTCTACAATTCCATATGTTTGTGCTTCTTCTGCTGACATGAAAAAGTCCCTATCGGTGTCTCTTTCCACTTGTTTAAGTGGTTTACCTGTGCGATCACTTAAAATATTATTTAGTTTATCTTTCATTTTCAAAATACGTTCTGCATGAATTTTAATATCTACTGCCTGCCCGCGTGTACCACCTAATGGTTGGTGAATCATAATCTCACTGTTAGGAAGTGCAAAACGTTTCCCTTTTTCGCCTGCTGCCAACAAAAAAGCGCCCATACTTGCTGCCATACCAATGCAAATAGTAGATACATTTGGTTTAATATACTGCATTGTATCATAGATTGCAAAACCTGCAGTAATCGAACCTCCTGGACTATTAATATATAAACTAATATCCTTATCTGGGTCTTCCCCTTCTAAAAATAATAGTTGTGCAACAACAAGGCTTGCCGTTACATCATTAACCTCTTCTCCTAAAAATACAATCCTGTCTTTTAGAAGTCGTGAATAAATGTCGTATGATCTTTCACCTCTGTTAGTCTGTTCTACGACCATCGGTACTAAACTCATATTATGTCACTCCTTTTAGTCTGTTTAGAATTATGTTATGCGATTTTTGCATTTTCTACTAACATGTCCACCGTTTTTTGCATTGCTAGATCATCTTTGATACCCTCTACCTGCTGTCCTAGCATTTGTTTAATCTTATCTGCGTCCATGTTATAGTTTTTACTCATTTCTTCAATATGCGCTTCAACATCTTGATCGGTCACTTCTATATTTTCTAATTTAGTAATTTTTTCAAGGATTAGTGTTGTTTTAACTTGTTTTTGCGCTTGGTCTTTAAATTGCTCTTTAAAGTTTTCTATTTGCATACCCGTCATCTGCATATATTTCTCAAGATCCATTCCTTGGCTCTTAAGGCGCATATCAAAATCTTGCATCATATTGCTAATCTGAGATTCTATCATTACTTCTGGAATATCAATCTCTAAACCTTCTGCAATCTTATCTAATACAGCACTTTGCGTCTCATTTTTTTCTTTTGTCTTAGCTTCTTCTTCTAGCTTACTCCTAACATCTGCTTTTAACTCTTCAATCGTATCAAATTCACTGACATCTTTTGCAAATTCATCATCAATCTCCGGTAATTCTTTGAATTGAATTTGATTTACTTTTACTTTAAATAGCGCTGGCTTACCTGCTAGGTTCTCTGCATTATAATCTTCCGGGAATGATACATTTACTTCTGCTTCCTCTGCTATATTCTTACCCACTAATTGGTCCTCAAAACCAGGAATAAATTGTCCAGAACCTATTTCTAATTGATAATTTTCCGCTTTGCCACCTTCAAAAGGCTCACCGTCAACAAATCCTTCAAAGGCAAATTCAATTATGTCCCCTTGTTGTACAGGTCTATCTTCGACTGTTACAAGTCGTGAATTTTTCTGTTGCATTTCTTTGATTTTTTCGTTAATATCTTCCTCTGTTACATTATACTCAATTTTTTTAACTTCTATACCTTTATACTCACCTAACTCAAAGTCAGGTTTTACTGTAACGGTTGCAGTAAAAATAAGGTTTTCACCGCTTCCGATTTGTTCAATATCAATTTCAGGACGATCTACTGGCTCAATATTTATTTCATTAACCGCAGCATCATATTCTTCTGGACACACTGCGTTAATTGCATCTTCATATAAAACACCTTCTCCATAATAATGTTCTACCATTTTGCGAGTTGCTTTGCCTTTTCTAAAGCCTGGTATAGAAAATCTGCTCTTGTTTTTTTTATAAGCTTCTTGCATCCCTTTATCAAATGTCTGTGCATCCACCTCAATGGTTAACTTAACAACATTTTTCTTTTCTAACTTTTCTAATTTAACACTCATTTGTCGTTTATGCCTCCTTGATTTATCTTATTTTATAAATATGAAAGATGTTCCGAATTTGTTCAGAACGCTTCTCATTATTGCTGTTTAGTAGTTGTCCATTTACTACTTATTACTAAAAACATACTGTCATTACCTCATTATAACATAACATCTGTGAATTTCAAATATTTTTGCCAAAAAACATTCACATTGTAATTTTAAATGGTTTAAATTCTAAAAAATCTGCAGAAACCAACTGAAACGCAATTCCTTCATGTATCCCTTGCAATGCATCTTGATGAGAATCTCCATGCAAGTGTCCATAGATACATACATCTATTTCATATTTTTTAAGCATTGTCACAAAACCTGATGTCATATCCTTTCTACGGTTTACAGGAGGATAGTGCAGTGCGACTAGCATTTTACTTGGCGAAAATATTTGTGCGTGTAGTATAGAACGTTCTAGTCTTTGTAATTCTCTATTATAAATTTTTTCATCCTGCTTTGTAAAGTGATCTTCATTTGGACATATCCATCCACGTGTACCACAAATTCCCCAGCCATTATAAAGAAAACTGCTATTATGTAAAAAATGCATCTTATGAAATGTATGCTCACGCACATACTTTTCTAACTTATTCACCGTTTCCCACCAATAATCATGGTTGCCTTTTGAAATTATTTTCAACCCTGCTAATTGGTTTAAATATTCAAAGTCTTTATATGCTTCCTTTAGTTGCATGGCCCATGAAATATCGCCCGGTAATACTACACAATCATCTGGCTTAATCTCTTGCTGCCAATGCTGTTTTATTCTTTGCATATAATTTTGCCATCGTTCTCCAAAAACATCCATTGGTTTATCTGCACTTAGCGCTAAATGCAAATCAGAAATTGCGTAAATCGCCATTATCTTCTCCTCTATCTGCTTATTTTAAAATTACGTTTTATCAGTTCCACATTATACACTATCTTTCGTATAGAATCAAGAAAATAATAAAAAAAATATAGTATTTCAACATCAATATTTTAATATGCTACAAACCTGAAATAGTTATTTTCTGGTTACATATTTTTCATGTAAGTATCAAATACTATAAAGGATATAAGCGATATTTAAAAAAATCATAAGGAGTGATGTATACTATGCAACATAATCGTGCACAGAAAAATAACGAGCCGCTAAAAGGCGTGAAATGCGTTGTAAATACTTGTGAATACTATCACCAAGGAGATAAATGTATAGCCTCTGCTATCGAAGTGCAACCTCAAAATGCACAAAATACCCAAGAAACAGATTGTGCTACTTTTATTGCAAAAGGGCAACAGTAACTTAAAATGACCCCCTCGGGGGTCATCTGTTATGATTTGAAAAGCACCTCATTTACTACTTGATGCATTTCTTCTTTTGTGCAAATCGTTTTGTGTAATATGTTCTTAACTTTAAGCTCTAACAGAGATTTTGGTATTCTCAAACCACTTTTTTCAGCTAACATTTCAAGCAATTCAAATTCATCTTTCCTCTGTACTTCTTCTGACTCAAACAATGCAAGACTTACGCTTTGATTAAACTTAAAAGGACTCGCTGTAGAAACAATCAGCGTCTTAGTATCATCCCCTGTTGCTTTTACATACTGATCATACACATTTTTAGCAACTGCTGTATGTGTATCAACCACATAACTATATTCGCTTTCCGCTTGCCTTATGGTATCACATGTCGCTTCATCACTACAGTATCCTGCCCAAAAGATTTCTTTAATCTTTTCTTTTGTAATATCAGCAACTTCATATCTACCCGTTTCTTTTAATTGCTGCATCCACGTGTTGACTCTTAAATGGTCATCGCCTGTAATGTCAAATAGTAAACGTTCTAGGTTACTAGAAATGAGTATATCCATCGAAGGTGATATGGATGTCTTGAAATCAAGATTTCTATCATATATACCTTCATTAATAAACGTGGTTAAAACATTGTTACAATTCGAAGCACAAATGAGTTTATTTACCGGGAGTCCCATTTGCTTTGCATAATAAGCGGCTAATATATTGCCAAAGTTGCCTGTAGGAACGACAATATTAATCTTTTCATCTTCACTAATCTCTTCATTTTTCAGCAAATCTGCATAAGCAGAAAAATAATAAATAATCTGTGGAACCAATCTGCCCCAATTAATAGAATTAGCAGAAGAAAACTTATAACCATTATCACTTAGCATTTGTTTGTACTGATCATCAGCAAAAATCGCTTTCACACCATTTTGTGCATCGTCAAAATTACCTTCTACTGCCGATACCGCTACATTCTCCCCTTCTTGTGTAATCATCTGAAGCTTTTGTATTTCACTTACACCTTTTTCAGGGTAAAAAACAATCATTTTCGTTCCCGCTACATTTTTAAATCCTTCAAGTGCAGCTTTGCCTGTGTCACCAGAAGTGGCTACTAAAATAAGAATTTCTTTATCTTCACCTGTCTTTACTAATGCCTGTGTTAATAAGTGGGGTAATATTTGCAGTGCAATATCTTTAAACGCACAGGTCGGTCCGTGCCATAATTCCAAAAAATAAGTACTGCTATCTAATTTATAAATAGGTGCAATATTATCTGTTTCAAATTTTTCTTTATTGTAAGCGCTATCTACACACTGTTTAATCTCTTGCTCAGAAAAATCAGTCAAAAATAGTTTTAAAATATTGACTGCCCTTTCATTATAAGTAAGTTTTGCTAATGCTGTGATGTCCTTTTTAGACATCTTAGGCTTGTGCTGCGGTACAAAAAGTCCTCCATCAGGCGATATCCCCATTTTAATTGCCTCTGCAGACTGTACCACAATATTTTTATTCCTTGTACTCTGATAATGCATAATTCACCCTCCAAAAATGGTGCATATTTCATCTTCACATTTGTTCTTCCTACATAGTAATATAAAACAAGAAAAAAGTAAAGAAAAACAACAAAACTTTTAAAAAAACAGGACTGCATACTTATAATTCTGCAACCCTGCTTTTATAGAATCAAGCGAGAAAAGTAACACCCTTTAGGGTTGTAGATGAATCGCCTTGTTTTTTTGTGGTAGTTTTTGCAATAGGAACTCTCAAGTCCTATTCTAGAACTACCAAAACCAGTAGGTTCACTTCGTCAATGTTACAATAGGTTCTCAGTAGCAACACGCCTCCTGCCATCAGAGGTTTTTAATCACTACACTTAGAGCCTGGAGCTAGTGAAGTACCCCAAGGTAACTATATCATTCTATTGTAACGTAGCCAGTTAAGACTTAG
>SKGK01000097.1 GCA_007117465.1 Clostridia bacterium
ACCATTGAAAAAAGGCGACTTAGTTCAACTTATAGTTAGGACTCAAGGCACTTCGCCCTCATGGAATGAAGGATTTGGTGGCACAGGCTTTCTAATTAGAAAGTCAAACACAGGCTCACAGACTTTTGGCTTACAGCCTACCGAAGTTTTTACAGCAAAAAGAACCACAAGCGTTGCTTATTCAGCTAGTGCAGCAATTGATGAGATATTATCATTGACTGTACCAAAAGGCAGATATTTAGTAAGTGGTGCGGTTAATGTGACTCGTGTGGGCAGTACAGGTTTCACTAGTGAGTTGCAAGCAGGGTTAAGAGATGGAGGGGCTTCTGCTTCCACTGATGGTTTTGATGGTAGTTCGGCAGGGGTAGGCGGTGCAAGGGTCGCAGTTGGCACACTTACTTCAACTTCATCAGCAAACATACAACTCGCACCGATTTTGAGGGAGTACAATACAGAAACAACTATCAAGCTATACTCCTTAGCTAGCTGGTCAAGCGGTGGAACACCGACTAATAGAGGTCATATTCAAGCTGTTAAAATTAATTTTTAAGGAGATATTATTATGTATAGGCTAGAAATAGAAGGAAATAATAAAAAAGCATTAGAAGAATTTGAAACTATCAAAGAAGCTCAAGACAGAATGGAAGAGCTAAGAAATGATAAATGGTTTTTAAACGATTTTGGTCACAACGAACGATGGCTAAAAGAGCCACTAGACAATGTAGAGACAAGAGAAGTTCCAAACTCATTTGAGATTGGGGAAGTTGAAACAGTAACAGAATATCTACATCCAGCGGAGTACACTTATGAGATAATCGATATAACAGAAGAACACAATAAAGAAAAGCAAAAACAGGAGTTACTTAAAAAAGGTAAAATCGCTAGAGATAGGTGTCAAACAGCAATTGACTATATCGGTGGCTATAATCAAACCAGAGAACTAACTACAGAGCAAATCACTTCTCTTATTAGTACATTCTCTCAAATTGACTTATTTTTGTATAAGTGCATGCCTACTTCTGCCAAAAATGCAATACAACAAATAGAGGTAGATGGTATGCTGATTACCCAAGAATTAGTTGATGGTGTTTTGGAAATTTTAGAACATTGAGATTTAAGGGAGTATCAATAATGGAAGATCAAGCAAAAGTAAAAAAAGTTGAAATAACAACAGAAGAAAAAGAATTTTTTGTTATCATGCCAGAAGAACAAGCACTAGAGTTTTCGCAAAAATGGCAAGAAAGAGGTGCAGAAATTTCTATGAGCGATTATGCACCTTCTAATAGAGATATAAGAGCGACCGAATACAGGCGTAGAGCTGATCATTTGGCAATTGAAGCTATTAGAAAAGGCATGATTAATTCTAATGATGAAACTTGGTTGAATTATTTGGCGGTGATAAATGAAATCAGAACACAATACCCAGACGCATAAATGTTATAAAGAAGACAAGATTAATTTGATTTGTGCAGATATTCAAGAAATGAAATCTGACATAAAAGATATCTTAAAATGGAAGTGGCAAATTATAGGCGGCTTTGGAACGATATTAATAATTATCACTGTAGGAGTCAATTTATGGAACTCATTATCAAATTAATTGTATTAATGCTATTGGTGACTTATGCGACAAATTAAAAGAATTATTATACACTATTCTGCGACTGATAGCGGTTTATATAACCACGATGCGATAACTAACGATCATAGAGTCAATCGAGGGTTTAGAGATATCGGATATCATTACACAATAGATAAATCAGGCAACATTAGAATAGGAAGAGAGATCGAGCTAGCAGGAGCGCATACGTTAGGCGAAAATTATGACTCTATAGGTATATGCCTGTTAGGTAAACAAAATTTTACAAAAGAACAGTTTACAGCAACAAGAAATTTACTTAAAATATTATTAAGGGCTTTTAAAGGCTGTACTATTCATACTCACAGTGAGTATAGCAATACACCATGTCCGAACTTTTCATTAAAGGAGATTTTATAATGGAAACAAATTTATTTGAGCAACTTTTTGATTTAATCGCTCCACTTTCACCAGTTATAGCGACTATCTTGGCGATTTTGGGAGCTTTAGTAGTTCTTGCAATTGGTATTGATTCAGTTTTACCAAAAGAAAAACAATTTTCTAAGAAAATGTTTAAGATTCCAGTTTTAGGATTATTGTTAAAAGCATTGGTAAAATTTTCACCTTTAAATTTCGATCACTAAGATGAAATTATTGATATTGTTATCAATACTTGTTAGCTGTAATAGTGCAATAATAGTTGATTCTAGCGTTGCATCTATCGCGGCTAACGACACATCTGCAATTATTAAGGCTTGTGGTCATCAACCTATAGTTGGCTATACTTATTGTAGATTCAATGAAGGTTTAGACGCTAACAATACTTTTCTAACGTTTATTTCTCCGATCACTAAAGAAGGCAGAAGCTTGACTATTTTTAGAAGTGGCGCAACTCCTTTGACATACGGCTTTTTAGACGATAAGGAATATATAAAAGTTCCATGGTCGGCGTTAATCGATAATCCCACGTTTGAGACTTTTAACGATTCTTTCTTTGGGTTTAGGATTAGAATTAATTGGAAAGACGAAGATGGTAATTTGCGACAAACATTTCAAGATGGAGAGATTCGCTTAAGAGTAATTAAATCAGGCTATCAGGCAACACCAACCAGACAAGACTCTAATTGGATATTTGATTTCGATAAATTTAAAGTTTATACAACTACAGCAGGGCGGTCAAATGTTATCCCTCATTAGCAACATTTTAAAACTATCTATCTCAATTTTGACTGAAATCTTTGCTAGAAAAAGACGTGCCAGAGAGAAGCAAGAAGCTTTTGAACTAAGCGAAAAACTCTTTTATGAAATTGTCGAAGATTCTTTAAAAAAGTTACAGCAGACTGTTGTTGACAGTAATGCACAGATAAATGACATCGAAGAACAAATGCGCAATGATGCTAAACGGTAAAGTCTCTAATAGCTAGATGTAATATCTTGTATTGAGTATCCAGCTTAACGTAATTAAATCCGAATAAAATCGCTTTTCTTGTAATATAGTCGAGAGTATATTTGTCTGTTAGTTCTTCATAAGATATATCTATTTCTTCCAATTTGTTATGGTATAGGTCTTCTGGATAATTCTTGATGAAATAGTCGCATGCATAACCACGATGAATTATAGGCTTCTTTTTGAGATGAATACACAGCTTTTTGTAGGCTTTTACTAGTTCTTTGTTGATATAAGTCATCTTGCAATCTGGATGCGCACATTTACATCTAACTTCGCTGTTTTTAAATGCTTTGCGTATTTCTATCTCCGCAAATTTATAGTATCTTTCTTTTTTCTTCATATTTACATTGTAAGAATTACAAGATGGACTTGTCAATATTTTAAATAATGGTATTAAATAGCATGATTAAATTAACAGACACAGACAAAGAAAATTTAGAACTTTACCCTATAAACAAATGGAGGCCGTTAAACATGGACAGAGTAATAGAAATGATTGATCGCCCATTCGTACGAATCGGCAAATGCATATATGAATCTTGTGAGTGTGAAATTAGAGGTAGTATGTTATTCGTTGACAACGAATATGTGGGTTGTTTAGACGAAGCTCATTTTTTGACTTGGGAGGATTTGTGCACATCGAAACAGAGTTAATGATTATTAGAATAATTATATTTTTTTTGATATACTATTTTGCATTAAGTTTATTTTCCAAGCGGGGTTAAAATCATGAGATTATTAAGCGCACTATTTGAAGATGAGAATTTTTTAATTGATGAGAAAAGCATACCTTATATAGTAAGAGATATAGTAAATATGAACTGGTGGAATACCTGCGGATATTTATTAGGTTATCAAAACAACAAAAGAGTAAGTCTAACTTATCCAACAAAAGTACATAAACTATTTGGTATAATTCTCAAAGAGTTTTACAGACATCATCAAAATTCTTTTAAAAAAGTTGATTTACTTGAAAAGGAATTGAAAGGTTATATTGAGGGTAATGTTAAGATGTTAAGACAACTTAAATTATTTTCAATGGATTATAGGAAAAATGATTCACAATATTTTTATAAAGATGGTAAAGCAACTTGGTTAGACTGTACTAGTCGTGCTACCTATGCATGGAAGTATGTAGCGCAAAATGGTTATGTTGATTTTGATGGTGTTGTTAGAGTTATAGATGGAGATAAGTTAATCAAGCATTGCAAGTATGATACTGCATATCCTTACAAAGATGAATTATTAAATCTATTTGCAAAAGGTGAGAATCAAGTAAAAAAAGAGATATTTTCGCAAAGGCATAATCAAAGAACAGTTGCAGAATGGATTGAGTATTTAGATATTAAAGTTTTAGATAGTAGAAAATGGTTATTCGATTTAGTGCATCATGTTAAAACTGATCCTTATAAGAATAATGAAAAAAGGTTATTAGCTGAAGGTAAGCTGTTCGGAAATAATGAAGTTCATTATGGATATAAAACAAGTGCTAGTTCAATGCCTAAAGGTGCTAGTGTTGATAAATTAGGTAGAATAATTGGTAATGTCATAGCGGAGAAAGCATCAAGAGAGAGCTGTCATACGCTTAGTCAAAGTGCAAGTAGAGCAAGTAGTGTAAGTGATGTAAGTCATGAAAGTAGTGCAAGTAGTGCAAGTAGAGCAAGTCATGCAAGTAGAGCAAGTGACGCAAGTCATGCAAGTAGTGCAAGTGACGCAAGTAGAGCAAGTTATGTAAGTAGAGCAAGTAGAGCAAGTAGAGCAAGTGACGCAAGTGATGCAAGTAATGCAAGTAGTGCAAGTCATGCAAGTAGAGCAAGTGACGCAAATGTTATTGGAACAAAAGAAATCGGTAGCTGGTTTATAGTTCCAACGGCAATAGGAGAGTTAGACGGATTAGATCACC
>SKGK01000136.1 GCA_007117465.1 Clostridia bacterium
AAAATTATAACCTGTAGTTTTAAATGCCTCGAAGAAAGTTTCTTTCAATTCACCGTTCACAAAAAGTTCTGATTTATTTATACCTATTGGGAATTAGTGATTGAAATATTGATGTAGATAGTGTAGAATTAAAAAGAGATATGAAATACAAACTCATTAGGGGGTTTCGTTCAACATAACCGTACCTGGAATTAGTGTATATACAATATTTAGGATGATAATATTCTTTACATAAGAAATAAAGGTTTTATTTGTGAGGTTGATTTAGACGTTGAGTATATGTATTAAATTTTTAAATAGAATGGGGTGGTTGAGAGCCACATACACTAGATATTTAAAGGAGATAGTAAATATATGAAGATTTTAGAACTAATAGCGTCTCTAAAAAAAAATAAATGGAATTCGTTGCTAGTTATATTAATATTCGCTAGTTCTATTATTCTATTTGTGAATGTTATCATATCCACAGTTTTAGTGCAAAATAAAGGTGAAGCTATACTAGAAGAACAAGTGCTTTATGACTTGAGTGCTATTTCTAAGTCTAAATCGGATCAAGTGTTAAGTAGTATAGAACAAGATTTTGAACGAACATCTTTGGTTGCATCTAGAACCCAATTAAGGAAAAGTCTTATCGAATTTGATAACACAGAGGACGCCTATTCCGCTGATGAGAGTCGTGCATTAATGGTAAAGATATTACAAGATGCAAAAGATTCGGTATCAGCAATTAAAGATATTGATATTACTAACTTGGAAGGAAGTATAGTTGCTTCTACTAGTAATAATTATAACAATGAGAATGAAAGCATAAATAAAGAATTTTTAAAAAACGGGGTTCAAGGTAAATATCTAAGTAGTATTTATGTAGAAAATGAAAATTTTATGTATAATACTGTTGTGCCTTTAATTCATCCAGATACAGAAAAAAATGATGTAATAGGATTTATAAGGGTTAAATTTTCACTAGAAAGATTGATGGCTCTGCTAAATGACCACACGGGTTTGAAAAACACAGGTGAAATATTATTGGTTTCAAAAGTTGAAAATCGATATATTGTAATGAATTTTCTTCGCCATCAAAACGATTCAGCGTTAACAGAAGTAAGAGGTTCTATTAATGCATTTAGAAATGCGACCAATGGAGATAGTGGGATTGTTGTAGAAAATGATTATCGTGGAATACAGTCACTACATGCTTATAATCACCTACCTTTAGAAGGAAAGAAGTTAGGATTGATTGTCAAGATAGATGTTGCAGAGATATTTTTGCCTCTTAGCACTTTGAGAAGAGACGTTATTCTTACTGGCGTTATTATATGGATAATAGGGAGTATAATTTTATCAGTTATCATAAGTATCCTCTTATCTCCTCTAAACAAAACAATAAATGGGATAAAAAAACTGGGAGATGGAGATTTAGAACATAGGCTTGATGTGCCTGTTTACAATGAGTTGGAAAAACTTTCCGTTGCTTTTAATGATATGGCTGAAAATCTTCAAAAAACAACAATCTCGCGAAATGATTTAAAAATTGAGATCCAAAATCGTGTTAAGATGGAAAAAACATTAAAAGTAGCAAAACAAGAAGCAGAAGCAGCTAATATAGCAAAAAGTCAATTCCTTGCTAATATGTCTCATGAAATCAGGACACCAATGAATGGAATACTTGGATTTTTACAGCTTTTAGAGAATACGAAGCTTAATCAGGAACAATTAGATTATATAGAAATGATGAAGGACTCAACGGACACATTACTAAATGTAATCAATGACATATTGGATGTATCAAAGATTGAAGCGGGCAAAGTTGAGCTTGAAAATATCACATTTGATTTAAGAGCAACTGTGGAGACCGCTGTCATGCCGTTAGCTGCAAAAGCGAGTGAAAAAGGAGTAGATATAAATATGTTGATAAGGTCTGATGTACCTCAGTTTGTGTGTGGCGATCCTACAAGATTAAAACAGATTTTGATCAATCTAATAGGAAATGCCATTAAGTTTACGGACAAAGGCGAAGTATTTGTAGCAGTTGAAAAAAAATATCAAGAGGATAAGACACATTACATACGTTTTTCTGTAAAAGATACAGGAATTGGTATGACGCAGGAAACTATAAAAAAGTTATTTAAACCGTTTAGTCAAGCAGATACCTCATCCACTAGAAGATATGGCGGAACAGGACTTGGACTTACCATATCAAAAGCGATTGTAGGGATCATGAATGGGAAAATAGTGGTTAAAAGTGATTTTGGTGAAGGGTCGGAGTTTTGCTTTACTTTACCCTTTGAAGAATCAGAATCAGCAGATGTACAAGCGGTTATTGACTATGCTATTTTAAAAGGAAAAAAAATACTCATCGTTGATGACAATGAAACAAATAGATATATAGCTAAGAGCTATTTAAAGGAAGTGGGTTGTTTGACATTGACAGCAGAAAGTGCTACGGAAGCAATCGCAATGCTTGTAGCGGAAAAGGATATTTATAGTGCGGTTTTGGTAGATTATCATATGCCGAATATGAATGGGTATGACTTAGCTGCTGCACTCAAAGCAATTCCTTCAACAAATAACCTTCCACTAATCTTGATTACCTCTGTCAAGGAAAAAGGGGAAGCGAAAAGAGCAAAAGAGAAAGGTTTTTCTGCCTATTTAACAAAACCGTACAAGCGAAGCGATTTACTAGATTGTGTTGCGATGGTTTTTAGAGGGGGAAAATCTGATGAAAAGAATAAAAAGGAGATTCTAACGAAGCACATTGCAAATGAGGTGCGTATAAACAAAAGATTAAAAATTCTATTGGTGGAAGACAATGAAGTTAACTGTAAATTTTTCATTAAGCTTCTTAAGTCCCAAGGGTTAAGTTGTGATGTAGCAGTAAACGGTGAAGAAGCAGTAAATGCATGCGCAGATAAATCGTATGATGTAATTTTCATGGATTGTCAGATGCCAGTGATGGACGGATACGAAGCTACACGAAAAATTAGACAGGCTGAAGGAGAGGAAAAACACACGCCGATTATTGCAATGACAGCTTATGCTATGGAAGGAGACCGTGAAAAATGTATTAAGGCAGGGATGGATGATTATATCAGTAAACCTGTTAGCCTTGATTTGGTCTATAAAGTTTTAAGAGGAAACATGAAAAGCAAAGAAATTGAATACAAATATTTTTACAACTTTGCTACGGAGGCTGGCATTAGTAAAGATGATGCAGAAGAAATTCTTAGAGATTATACTAAAGAACTGTCTGACCATATCAAGGGTATTAAGAATGCTATAGAAAAAGAAGATTATGAAACAATAGGAAAACGAGCACATCAGTTAAAGGGGTCATCAGGAAACTTAAGGATTTTTGAGATTTATGATTTAGTGAAAAAGCTAGGGGAAGTGGCAAATAAGCAACAAAAAGAAGTCTGCAAAAGAATTGTAGCGGATATAGAAAGGTATATTTAATAGTAAATGTTAACAAGAATAATAAGTAAAAGGAGCGTTTTTATGAAAGCAGAGTATATTCATTGTTTTACAGAAGGACTATCATCTACACTACCTATGTTTCTCGGAGAGGTAGATATTGTGAAAAAAAGAACTGATTCATTAAAAGATTTGCCTAATGATTCACAAGTACATATTTTACTTGGTTTGACTGGTGAGTTATATGGAAGTGTTATTATGTCATTTCAAAAGAAAGACAGCTTGCTATTAGCAGGCAAAATGATGGGAATGGAGATAGGTGAACACAGTGAAATTTCATACAGTGCAATAAAAGAAATACTTAATATTGTTTCTGGTACTGCAGTAACAAAGCTTGCCTCATACAATAAAAAAATTGATGTAACTCCACCGCTTGTTATTACTGGTGAAAAATTAGGAATACAGCTTACTTTTCCTCTTGTATCATTAAAATATCAGGCAAGTGATATTAATATACGCCTTTCTTTTTCTATAAAAGAAAGGACAAGAAAGTCTATATTAATAGTTGATGACAGTAAGTTTATACGTGATTCTTCTAAAGATATTTTAGAAAAAAATGATTTTGACGTTGTTGCAACTTGCGATGGTGGTCAAAGCTGCTTAGACTATATTGAAAATAACCCTAGTGTAGATATAATACTTTTAGATGTACAAATGCCAGATATAGATGGATTACAAGTGTTGCAGAATCTTAGAGATAAAAATGTTACTAGTAAAATAATTATTTTTACTGCTTTAGGAGATCAAGATACAATTAAAAAAGCTACTTCTATTGGAGTTGATGGCTATATGATAAAACCTATGAATGAAAGTTTATTAATTGTTTTGAAAAATATTTAAAAGCAAACAAACTAGAAGTTAATTCTATTAAACATTTATCCTAATATATGGGGCAAGGGGACAATATATCCAAGCAAATACCAAACCACTAAAAGACAACAGATACGACAGTTTAGCGTATATGTCCATCCTTATTAAAAACTAAAGGAGAGCGATTAGATGGATAACAATATAGAAGTGATTTATTATATACTAGGTCTTTTACCTACTATACAAGAAGGCTTAAATCATAGCCAAAAACAACTATCTGAGCTGCGCTACGAGCAAGCACTAGACCTTTTAGAAGATACAATGATTGGCATTGCGAGTATTGAAAGTGCGCTTCAGCCTATGATGATAGATTTTGAAGAAAATAATATAGAGATGAAGTTTAAAACGCTAAAACAAGCCATGAGCAAATTAATCAGCCTATTCGAAAACAGCAAAGGAACAGCATTAGAACATCAAATGCAAGAGACCATTTTGCCAGCATTTAAAGCATGGAAAGAAGAATTAGAAAGAGTATTCTCAAGATTAACAAAAGAATATGAAAAAGCATTTAATGGTACGCAGGATGCTATGTTCCTAATAAAAGTCTTTAAAAATGGCGAATTTCGTTATGTTCGAAATAATATTGC
>SKGK01000052.1 GCA_007117465.1 Clostridia bacterium
GCTATAATCTGTTTTACTGTTTTCCCTGATGCTAAATTATTCATAAAGTTGTCTCCTTATTTTAGTATATATACATTTACTGGTCTAACACCATATTGCATTACATCATCCTCATCATAAAATAGATCTATAATATCTCCTTTGACTGCACTTCCTATATCCCCTGCAATTGAAAATCCATATGCCCAAGATCCATCTGCTCCTTCGATATATAATAGGGTGTGCAACGGAATAGTATTCGGGTCTACTGCCACTACACCATGCTGCGCCTTCATGCCTGTAAATGTAATGCCATAATGGGGGTGATCTGGATGTTTACCACAACTCTCATAACTTAAATTATATGCTGTTGCGCGCATTCGAAGCATTTTTTCATATCTAAAAAGTTCTCCTTCTGCCGATTTATGCGTTTTCACTGTGCCGTATTCCGTGATTTTATCTACTGGCTCACGTAGAATTTTTTCAGTTATAAGCTCCCGTAAAACTTCATTGCCATCGTGCAAGATGACACTATACTGTTTTCCTTTTTCTCCAACAACCCCTTGTTGTATAAGGGCTGTCTTTCCTTTGTCCATCTGCTCATTTGGGCGGCTTATCTCTTCGTAATCAATCTCTTCAATGACTGTATCAACGCGGCTCTCTACTCTAGTAATCGTTATTTGCATATCTTTTTCTATTGCTTCTTCTAAACTATAATTTAATATGTCTTGCTTGCTAAGTATTATATCTGCTTGCGATAATGCCTCGTCTATTGTTTTGTGATAGGTCATAAGAGGAATGACTTCACCGTCTACCTCTATCGTTACTGGTACTGATCTTTTAATTATAATCTCTTCATGTCTTTTAATTCTTTCATCAGGAGCAGGATATATATAGTCCGATTCTTGAAGTGTTAGTTGATGCTGATCTAGCACTTGCGCAACCGTTATCGCTAGTGTTCTTGTTTCGATAACCGTATGTTCATCAAAAATCATAACGGTTTTAATATTCATCATCACCCCATTTAATACCATTATAGCTACTACTGCAAGTATTAAAATAATTATCTTCTTATATCTTTTTAACTTTTCTTTCATGAATCGCTTACTCCTTTCTCATAAATTATAACATATGCATCATATGATTATATTATTGTCATTCTTGCCTCTTTATAGTCTATACTAAAAATCTAGCGCATTAAATAATTTTATATGCCTTTTATATATTACTTTTATTTTTCAGTATTCATGACTAATTGCTCATTTTATGATAATCATTTGTTACTGCTATACTATTATAACACAAAAGCAATGTGTTTTAAAAGTTTTAAAACACATTGCTATCAAATGCAATAAATTAAGTATCACCTTTTTAAATTAATATGTCAATACTACTCACTTTCCCTTACGCGAGGAAACTCAGGCTGGGGATGTGGTTGTGGCATGCCATAGATTCCCCAAGGTGTCCCATACCCATACATCTCTCCCCAAGGCGACATCTGTGGCATTTGTCCATATCCATACATACCGCCATGCATTGGTGGATACATTCCTCCGTACCCATACATCATAGGATCCCCACAACCCATATCTTCTCCCATCATTGGCATTTGTGGCATCATATGATAGCAAGGGGGTTGCGTTGGCATATAATGTCCATACCCTGGCATTGGATAACATGGCTGCATTGGCATTGGTGGCTGCATCAATGGCATTTCAGGCATTGGTCTTGCAGGGGGCATGGGTTTCTTATGTCTACCGTTAGATGTTTCAATATCCATATTTTTGTTTTGTTCCATTAACAAATCCTCCATTCATCAATTGATATTTGCCTAATACACTATCAGTATATGAATAAACAAAAAATCTGTTCCTTAATTTTAGCGTTACCTCTTTATCCCAAACAATGAAAATGTATTTTGCATCGTTTGCTTAGCTACTTCTTCAATACTAATTCCTTTTATATCAGCAACTTTTTGCGCCGTATAATGAATAAAACTAGAATCATTACGCTTACCCCGATAAGGAGCCGGCGTTAAATATGGCGCGTCTGTTTCAATCAGCAGCCTATCCATCGGTACAGCCTTGACTACTTCTACTGCTTTTGTGGCATTTTTAAACGTGATAGGTCCTGCAATGGAAATATACATACCCATCTGTAAAATTTGTTTTGCGATTTCTAAACTGCCTGAATAACAATGAAATACCCCGCCAACCTCAAATGCTTTTTCTTCCATCACAATGTTCATAGTATCTTGGGTAGCATCTCTCATATGAATAATAATCGGTTTTTTTACGTCTCTTGCAAGTTGTATTTGTCTTCGAAACCAATACTGCTGCACATCCCTTGGAGAATAATCATAGTAATAATCAAGTCCTATCTCTCCAACTGCTACCACTTTAGGCTGTTTTATATATTCTTCAAGTACCTGCATGGTTTCTTCCGTTATTTCCGCTGCATCATGTGGATGCACCCCTACCGATGCATACACAAAGTCATATTCCTTTGCTAAATTAATACCTTGCAATGAAGAGTCAGTATTAGATGCCGCATTTAATATATACGACACCTTTTTTTGCTGCATACTTTCTAATAATGCTTCTCTATCTGTATCAAATCTTTTATCATCATAATGTGCATGAGAATCAAAAAACATGGTTACTTCCTTTCTTTAACTTACTTTTGTACCTGTGGGCATTTCACCATCAAGACCGACTAAGAGTAAGTTTTCTTCATCTGAAGCTGCTAAAATCATACCCTGAGACTCAACGCCCCTTAGTTTTACAGGCTTAAGATTTGCAACTACTATTACTTGTTTGCCTAGCAAATCTTCTGGCGAATAATGCTTGGCAATGCCTGATACCACTTGACGTATTTCCCCGCCCATTTGAAGCTCTAGTCTAAGCAATTTATCCGCTCCTTTAACTGGCTCGGCATGCATGATTTTGGCTACGCGCAAATCTAATTTTGCAAAATCATCAATGGTAATATATTCAGATTGTTTTTCCTCTTTTTGAGCCGTAGGCTGTTTGCATTGCTGCATCTTTATCTGCTTCTTGTGGATTTTTTCTAATGCTTCTAACTCTTTTTCAACATCTATTCTAGGAAAAATCGCTTTTGCATCATTTACTTTCACATCTTTACGCAATTTACCCCAAATCTTTGTACTTGCCCATGGCGTTTCAACCTCTTTGATAATACCCATTTGATCCCAAATAATAGGTGCCGTATTTGGCATAAATGGCTGTATCAAAACAGAAATAATCCGTATACTTTCTGCTAAATGATACATTACTGCCGCTAATCTATCTTTTTTAGCCTCATCTTTTGCTAATACCCACGGCATGGTTTCATCAATATATTTGTTAGTTCGTGATACTAGCTTCCAAATTTCCGTAAGGGCACTACTAAATTGCAAACTATCCATATATCCTTCTACTTTTTTGGGTGCCTGCAGCGCCATTTCTTCTAATTGCTTATCGTATTCACCTTCCTGGTGTTTTTCTGGCAATTGTCCCTTAAAGTATTTTTGTATCATCGCATTCGTACGGTTAACAAGATTTCCAAGGTCATTAGCAAGATCTGAATTAATACGGTTAATAAGTGCTTCGTTGGAAAATACACCGTCTGCGCCAAAAGGAACTTCCCTCAGTAAAAAGTAGCGTATTGCATCTACCCCATAATTATCTGCTAAAATAACAGGGTCTACTACATTACCCTTAGATTTTGACATCTTGCCACCCTCAAGTAATAACCATCCATGCCCATAAATCTGCTTAGGTAATGGCTCACCTAAAGCCATCAACATTGCGGGCCATATGATGGTGTGAAAACGAACAATTTCTTTTCCTACTAAATGTACGTCTGCAGGCCAATACTTGCGGTAATCAACATCGTTATCCGTAAGATAACCAAGTGCAGTAATATAATTAGAAAGAGCATCTACCCATACATAAACAACGTGCTTATCGTCAAAGCTTACTGGAATTCCCCAATCAAAAGTAGTCCGTGACACGCACAAGTCTTCTAAACCTGGTCTTAAAAAGTTATTTAACATTTCATTTTGACGAGACGCAGGTTGGATAAAATCTGGGTTTTCTTCAATGTGTTTTATAAGCTTGTCCTGATATTTAGATAATTTGAAAAAATAGCTTTCCTCTTTGGTAAGTTCTAATGGCCTTCCACAATCAGGACATGCCCCCTCTTTTATTTGTACTTCTGTCCAAAAAGATTCACAAGGGGTACAGTACCATCCTTCATATTCACTTTTGTAAATGTCTCCTTGGTCATACAACTTTTTAAAAATCTTTTGCACCACTTCTTCATGCTGTTTGTCTGTAGTACGAATAAATCGATCATTCGAAATATCTAAAAGATTCCAAAGCTCTCTAATCCCCGCAACGATATGATCTACATATTCTTTAGGTGTAACACCTTTTTCTTCTGCAATACGTTGGATTTTTTGACCGTGTTCATCAGTACCCGTCAAAAACATTACATCATACCCCTGTAGCCGCTTATAGCGGGCCATTGCATCGGCAGCTACTGTGGTATAAGAATGTCCGATATGTAATTTATCACTTGGATAGTATATCGGTGTGGTAATATAAAATGTTTTACTACTCATCTATATCGTCCTCCTTATTAGATATATCAAAAAATATTCTTAGCTCAATAAACTTATTCCTTTTTGATTATACCTTATACTATATAATATCATACCATGATTTATAGATTTTTCAAGGTTTTAATTTATTTAATTCCAACCAAATATAAAACCACAAATCCATACACTCACTATTATCCCCGTCAAATCAGCTAATAAAGCCGCTAAAATGGTATGTCTAACATTTTTTATTCCTGCTGCGCCAAAGTAAACTGCCAATGTATAAAAAGTCGTTTCGGTAGAACCCATCATGGTAGAAGTTATTCTCCCTATAAAAGAATCCGGGCCATATTGTTTTATCAAATCTGTTACAAGTGCAAGGGATGCCGTGCCTGAAATAGGTCTCATAAGTGCAAGTGGCATCACTTCACTTGGTATTCTAACAATTCTTGTTAATGGCGTTAATGCAAATGTAAGTAACTCTAATGCTCCTGAAGCTCGAAACACACCAATTGCTACTAACAAGCCTACCAATGGTGGTAAGATGCGAATCATCACTTCTAGCCCTTCTTTTGCACCCTCTACAAAACAATCATATACTTTTACCTCTACCGCTATGCCATATGAAATAATTGCCACAAACATCACTGGAATTGCCAAGTTCGAAATTAACTGAATCCACGCCACACCTTACACTCCTTCATTATTAGTACTTTTTTAAAATTGTAGTGGGCATTAACAATTGCTTTTCTCTTTTTAAACATCCAACTTTCTACTGACTTTTTTCCTGCGTACACTCCAAACACCAAACTTAATATTTCTGCCCATTATCTTAGCCATTGTTACGCCAACAAATACAGCGGCTAAGCTTGTTAGCCACACCGTGACAATAATTTCAAAAGGATTGTTAGAACTTTCTGCCGAACGAATAGCAATAACCGTAGCGGGTATCAGCTGTATAGAAGCCGTATTAACAACTACAAACATACACATCGCATTAGATGCAGTATCTTTATATCGATTGAGCTTTTGCAGTTCATTCATTGCTTTAAGACCTAAAGGTGTAGCTGCATTTGCTAATCCCATCATATTTGCCACCATATTCATGACAATTGCGCCCATTGCGGGCGAATTATGTGGAACTTGCGGAAATAATCGTTTTGTAAGTGGTTTAATTACTTTTGCAATGACTTTAATGAGTCCTGATTTTTCACATATTTTCATTATTCCTGTCCATAAGCACATAATACCCAATAGTGCAATACTCATTTGTACTGCTGTGCTTGCCGAGTCTAGTGCTGCCTTTGTTGTTTCTTCAATTCTGCCTGTAAAAAACGCTACAACAAAAGCAATTACAATCATTCCTGCCCAAATATAATTAAGCATTTTATGCACTCCCTCCATTACTATTCCGTAACATATATATGCTTAAATTAATGTATAAATCACAAAAAAATTTACTTAGCTCATCATTTTTCTTGTTCGCTAGAGAAAAGTGTATCGTCCTTTGATATTTGCGCTTTTTGTCGTATTATGTCGAATAGTGTATTTTTAGCTGCCTTGTCTATTCCCAGTGGTTTTTTTCCATTTTATATAATTTATTTCGATTTTATAACTTTTTAGCGCATCCGTTAACTACCAAAATATTTGCACTCTTTTTTTCTAACTTATAAACCCCTATAATTAGCCTGTTTAAAATATCTCTAAATTTTTTTGCCAATCCTAGTAATTTTTTTTCATTTTTTTTTCAAAATAATGTTGACGTTTATTGACAATTATGGTACTATAGTTATGTAATCATTTTGTCGAAATTTGTAACTATAGGAGGAATCATATTTATGAAATCAACAGGAATTGTTAGAAAAGTAGATGAGCTAGGAAGAGTTGTACTTCCAATTGAGCTGAGAAGAACGCTTGATATAGCGGAGAAAGATGCATTAGAAATATATGTGGATGGCAGCACTATTATCTTGAAAAAGTACGAGCCAGCTTGTCTTTTCTGTAGTAATGCAAAAGACGTTCATGTATATAAAGGCAAAAATATTTGCCCTGATTGCATGACTGAATTAAAAACGGTATAATTAAGTACTTAAAAAAAAGAGGGGACAACAACTATGTTGTCTCACTTTTTTTATCTATATACGCAACTTGCATTGCATAGATTTCTCTTTTACTAACGCCTCTATCTTGCGCCACCTTTTTCATCGCATCTTTTTTGCTTAATCCTTCACTAATATACATTTGAATGTGCTGGGCAACAGGTATGTTTTCCCATTTTTCGTATTGCCTTTGTTTTAGACTTTGTTTATCTTCTCCTTCTATAATGAGTACAATTTCACCTTTTAATGGCTGCTGCTCAAGTAGTGCTAGTGCTTCTTGCAATGTACAGCGAATCAATTCTTCAAATTTTTTGGTCATCTCACGAGCTATACAAATGTTTCTATTCCCTAATATTTGCAACATATCCGTTAGCGTTGTTTTTAATTTATGAGGAGCTTCATAAAAAATAAGCGTACGCACGTCTTCTTTTATGGCTTCTAATTGCTGCTTTCTTTCTTTTTTGTGTGCCGATAAAAAACCTTCAAAGACAAATCGTCTTGTACACAAACCAGACATCACTAACCCGCATATCGCTGCTACAGGACCTGGCAGGCATGTAAAGGTAATGTCATGCGTTATACAAAGCCTCACTAAGTCTGCGCCAGGATCTGAAATGCCAGGCATACCTGCATCTGTTACTAATGCAATATTTTTTCCCGCTTTTAGCTCTCGTATCAACTTCTCCCCTTTTTCTATCTTATTATGTTCATGATAACTTACTATCGGCTTTTGAATCTCAAAATGGTTAAGTAATTTAAGTGTATGACGTGTGTCCTCTGCTGCAATTAAATCCACTTCTTTTAAAATCCTAAGTACACGCAGCGTTATATCTTCTAAGTTACCAATAGGGGTCGCACATAAAAATAACTGTCCACTATTTTCCACTTTCTTTCACATCCTTACCATATATTCTGTCTATCTCTTGCGTATAACTACCATCTGCATTGCGTACATATAATGGCTCCATCATATTTAAATAAGCTCTACCACCTCTTACCCCTTCAATCAAAATAAGGTTCGCACGCTTATGTGGATACGGGTGTACCATCCGTAGTCTTTTAGGCTCTATCTTATATTGCCGCATTAGAAATATAATATCCACTAAACGTTCTGGTCTGTGTACCATCGCAAATTTACCCCCTATCTTGAGCATACCACTTCCTGTTTTCACAACATCTTCAAGGGTGCATTTAATTTCATGCCTAGCAATGGCTTTCGTATCCTCAGGATTTTTTAGCCCAGTATTCATATAAGGGGGGTTTGTAGTGATTATATCAAATTTGCCTGCACCTAATAGTTGTGTCGCTTCTTTTAAATCTCCATGTATGATTTTTATTTTTTCACTTAAATGATTAAGCATTACACTTCGATTTGCCATCTGAGCCATCTCTAGTTGAATCTCAATGCCTGTTATGTGAGCAGCCTCCGTCTTTCCCACAAGTAATATAGGAATAATGCCCGTACCTGTTCCTAAGTCAAGGATGCACTCATCTTTTTTGACATCAACAAAGTCTGACAATAATACAGCATCCATACCAAAGCAAAATTTTTTTATATGTTGAATGATTTTTAAATTTTTAATTTGCAAATCATCTATTCGCTCTTGTTCATTTATCATTACATCTTCCATTTTATTCCTCCCATTTCAAAAAAATTCGCTTTGCAATCCCCAGCAGAGGAATTTCCAAAAATCTGGATTTTTGTAAATATCCTATGCTCAAAAAAACCTGCAGGATTACCGGCAGGTTTTTACACTTTGTAATAACGATATTTTTTGCCTCGTTATTATTTTGGTTGAGGAGCATCTACAGGACACACGTTTGTACAAGCGCCACAATCGATACAAGCATCAGCCTCTATCACATATACATCATCTCCAGGAGATATGCATGATACGGGACACTCTGGCTCACAAGCTCCACAATTAATACAAGATTCTTCAATAAAATATGCCATCTATAACACCTCCTTAGCATAATGCTAAATCTTCCTTATCTATTTTACCACTATATTGGGATTTTGAAAACACTTTTTTAATCTTCTATGTGTTTTAATTTTTCTAGATCTTCTTTTATTCTACCTGGGTCTTTAAGGACTTTTACATCTGATAGATTAAAAATTTGCAAAACATTTTGGTTTTCTTTATCAAGCTTCACTTTGAGCGTTCCTTTTAGCAAACCTACGCTTATAACAACACCTTTTCCCTCAGATGTCGCTACAATAGCACCTTCTTTCGGTGTTTTACTATTTAATTCTTCATATGTGTCTTGTTCATATTTTAAACAGCACATTAATCGACCGCATATACCGGAAATTTTAGTTGGATTGAGTGATAGACTCTGCTCTTTTGCCATTTTTATAGACACTGGCTCAAAATCAGCTAAAAAGCTAGCACAACAGAGTTTTCGACCACATATACCAAGACCCCCTAGCATTTTTGCTTCATCACGCACCCCAATTTGCCGAAGTTCAATACGCGTACGAAATATGGCAGCAAGGTCTTTTACAAGCTCTCTAAAATCCACTCGTCCATCTGCCGTAAAATAAAAGAGAATTTTATTTCCATCAAATGTATACTCTACATCAATCAGTTTCATTTCTAATGCATGTTTATTTATCTTTTCAACACAAACATCAAAAGCTTCTTTTTCTTTTTGTTCATTTTGCTTTACCCGCGTCGTATCTTCTGGCGTTGCAAGACGAAGTACTTTTTTTAAAGGGAATACAATTTCTGACTCATTAACTTGCTGATTCCCTACTACTGCCTGTCCATATTCTATGCCCCGTGCAGTCTCTACGATAACAGGCGTATCTTGTTGTATTTTAAAATCTCCAGGGTCAAAGTAATATATCTTGCCTGCATTTTTAAATCGCACCCCTACTACGTTTACCATGAATTTCCTCCCAACTTTTTATTATCATTGCTTCTATCGCTAATGTATAATTTACATTTCTTTTAATCTTGTATTGTGTATCTGTAATAATCTCAATAACTCGCATCAGTGCATCTGTTTTTACACTATATGCAAATTGCTGCATGGTATTTCTTTTATCAATATTAATAATATATTTGTCATCACACTGCTCTTTTATTAACAAAATATCTCTTACCCATGTCACAAGCACCTCTAAAATTTGCTGTGCATCCACTTTATTTTTTGAGAAAAAATCTATACTCTCTAATGCTTCCCATTTTCTTTGGCTAAATAGTTTTACTGCTTGGGCTAATATTTCGCTGCGCAAACTACTAAATTCCTCAGAATCGGCAATCTGTATTGCTTTGCCAATCATGCCCCCTGAAAAAGCTGTCACAATAGGAATGTCCTCTTTTATATGTGGGTATTGTCTATATAAAAACTGTTCGATTTCATGTTGGGGATGGACACGAAACTTTATACACACCGACCGAGACAAAATTGTGGATAGTAATTGTTGCCGATGCTGCGCAGTTAAAATAAGCGTCCCATATACGGGCGGTTCTTCTAATATTTTAAGTAAACTATTTTGCGCCTGTATAGTCATTTTTTCAGCACCTTCAATAATATACACTTTTTTAGAGGCTTGATAAGGCTTAATATAAATATCTTTTTGTAGCTGCCGAATATCATCCACCCCTATACTGCCTACCTTACCTTCTGTAGACACCGCATTAATCATCTTGATATCTGGGTGATTATCGTGCGCCACTTGCATACAGCTACTACAAACGCTGCAAGCGCTACCTGTTTTTGATATCTTTTGTTGCTCTTTCTCACATACGAGTGCTGCTGCAAAAATGCGTGCAACTGTTTTTTTACCTATCCCTTCAGGTCCTTCAAAAATATATGCATGACTTACCCTGTTATTGCAAATGCTATTTTGCAAACTTTTAACAACTGCTCCCTGTCCTATTATATCATCAAAGCTTATCATTTGCTACCACTTCCCAAATTTTTTGCTGTTTTTTTCTCTTTTCGATTTTCTTCTTCTTTTCATTATTAATTCATAGTCGCAAGTTTAAACTATATATTTCCATCTTCCGCTACATAATCACAGGGTACGGTTCGTCCCTAAGATTACTATTTATTTGATTATGCCTTAAACTAACGTATATAATTATTAACTGTTAATTGCCTTTATTACATCATAATATCCAGCAATAGCCCACGAATATCATCTAATTTTTGTAATACCTTGATATGCTCTTGTTCTTCTTTTAACACTTCCTGCGTAAGTTCTTCTAATTCTGTATTTACTTTTTTAATGGTGGCAAATACCCTATGCTGCCCGCGTCTATCTAAAAAGCTTTGTTTTTCAAATTTATGGCTATTACATGTCGCTTCATATAAAAATTCAGATACTAATTTTTTATAAATCTGCAAATCCTTAATATCCACGCGGCTATTCATTTTATCGCCCTGCTTATTAATTTTATCTAAAATGGAAGCAAGTCGCTGTTCATAATTTTCAAAATCGAGTCTATGCAAATGTTTACCAAACATCGGTGCTTCAGTTTCTACCGTTTTTTTATCTTCACTTCCAAACTTACCCTGAACACCTGTCGTTTGTCCTAATGCATCACGAATTCTCATTGTACCAGCCCCTATATTTTCTCAAATCGTTCCACATCCACCACAAAAATAGTAGCGCCACCTACATCCACTTCTATAGGATATGGTACGTATACCCCTGCCGCACCTGTAGCAGGCGTTGGTGAGGTCACAATTTGTTTTCTTGACATGCATTTTTCTTTAATAATATCAATCACCTGCTGAGCTGACTCCTCTTCTGTTCCCACAAGCAAAGTGGTATTCCCTGCTCTTAAGAAACCACCTGTGGTGGCTAGCTTGGTTACACCAAAACCTTTTTTGTTTAGCGTGTTGACAAGCCCATTTCCATCCTCATCATGTACAATGGCAATAATCATTTTCATACTTATCTTCCTCCCTTTAAAAGCTTTAGTTAATCCCTCACACATAATCATGCTAATTGCCGTTACTATATACACACTATTATTATATCTTTTTATTGGAAAATAATCTACTTATTTTTATTGTTTTATGACACAAATACTAAAATTTTCTCTAAGACCTGTTATTTTAGCACCATATACATCCATATCGTATATATACGTAATCATCTCACTTGTTATCATTTCGCCAGGACATAAAATAGGAATGCATGGCGGATAACAACTTACGACACTTGCGCTTATTCTTCCTACAGCGTGTTTAAGGGGTATTTGCTGGGTATCAGAAAAATATGCTTCACGTGTGGGCACAGCATGTACATCTTTAGGTGGTATACCCTTTATTTTTTTATGCTTGGTTTTTATACTATCTTTTATCTGCATTACCGCACCGCATACATCTTGTAAATCTTTCTTAAAATCTCCTACCGATAAAATACAAACGATATTATATATATCGGCCATTTCGACTTGAATATTGTATTTTTGATTCAAAATATTTGCTACTTCATACCCTGTTAAAGATGCGTTATTAAAATTTATCGTAAAACGTGTGGCATCCACATCATATATACCTTGTTTTCCAATTATTCTTCTATTAATACAGTATATGTCCTCATGCTGGTTTAGATACTCTCTTATATGATTTGCTACAGATATTATTTTTTCTAATCTTTGTTCACCATTTTCTTGCATAACGTGCCGTGCCACGTCTAAATAAGCCATTAAAACAAAAGAAGGGCTGGTCGTTTGAAATAATTTCAGTGCGCTTTTAACACGATCTATGTCTATGCGACTTGTATGATTGATGTGCAATAGCGCACTTTGTGTGAGCGCAGGCAAGGTCTTATGCGCACCTTGCACACACATATCGGCTCCTGCCGCCATGGCTGATATCGGTAACTTTTCATTAAAACAAAAATGTGCCCCATGCGCTTCGTCTACTAAAAGAACCTTATCGTACTCATGTACTATCTGTGCAATCTTTTTCAAGTCTGAACATATCCCATGATAAGTAGGGCACGTAATAAGCACTGCTTTTGCTTTGGGATATTGTGCTAATGCTTTTTTTATATCATTAGGACAAATACCACCTATTAACCCTAACGCTTCATTATAGATTGGGTAAATATATCTAGGCACAGCACCGGTTAAAATAAGTGCAGAAAATACAGCAGCATGACAATTGCGGTCAACAATAATTTCATCCCCAGGCATGCATACAGCTGCAATCATCGCCTGTATGCCACACGAAGCACCATTTACCAAAAAAAAGCTATCCCTCGCTCCAAAAGCTTGTGCTGCCATTTGCTGCGCTTTTAAAATAGGTCCCTCTGGTACATGCAGATTATCTAGCCCTGGCAGCTCTGTAAGATCCATTTTAAAAATATCTTTTTTATACATTGCGGGAATTGCATTTCCCTGTTTGTGACCTGGCATATGCAGGGCATTTTTAGGTTGCTTAATATATTGTTGCAATGCCTCGTATAATGGCGTTGAAATATTCATATGGGACCATCTCCATTTTTCACTATCTTGTCGCAATATTGGGCATGCTTTTTTCAAGCAATACTAGTAGTTTCTCACTCGGCTCAAAGATAGCCTTAAAATACTGCCCATCTTTGCAAAAAACGCCGTAATACTTATTCTTATTACCAAAAGATGTTGTTAGTTTGTAACATTTATCTATCTTTGACCACTTATGCAGTTGTTCACTCGTTATAGGTGCAATCTCTACGATGTTTTCTTTTTTAACGCTAAATACCACAGTATCTTTTCTACCTAGAATTCTATGGGCGATAAATTCTTCGTCAATTAAAACATATTGATATTCTATAATCTTATACTTAATAACCATCGAAGCAATAACCGTAAGCACAGCAATTGCAATTAATTCAACTACTAATCGATAATTCGAAACCTCTATATAGTCTAAAATACTCATACAAACAAAAATAATGACAATCAGTGCTACTACAAGCAAAAAGGTATTGCCTTCTCGTTTCACTACTTCTCGATGCATAATGAAGTACCCCCTATATATTCTTCTAAAAACAAGAGAATGTACGATACTTGATCACTGCATCGTACATTCTTAACCTCTATCGCTATTATAGCCTACACTTTGATTACTTACAAAAAGGATTTTATCGTATATGTTCCTATATAGCTTTATATTCGGTTGTAAATTCTATTTATCTCGTATTTTTACAATCTTGCTACCCCTGTCTCTCTCGCAGCTTGTTTAACAGCCTCAGCAACCGCCGGTGCCACTCTTGGGTCAAATGCTTTTGGAATGACATAGTCCGGTGTAAGCTCTTGGTCTGAAATTAAATTTGCAATTGCATGTGCTGCTGCAATTTTCATCTCATCATTAATATCACGCGCTCTCACATCTAATGCTCCTCTAAATATACCTGGAAATGCAAGTACATTATTAACCTGATTAGGAAAGTCTGAGCGCCCTGTCCCGATTACACTCGCTCCACCTTCTTTTGCTTTATCAGGATAAATCTCAGGGATTGGGTTTGCCATTGCAAATATAATAGCATCTTTGTTCATGGATTTTACCATTTCCACTGTAACGGTATCAGGTGCAGACACCCCAATAAAAACATCGGTGTTACGTAGTACTTCTTTTAATGTTCCTTTTTGCATCTGTCGATTAGTCATTTTTGCAATTTCTTGTTTTTCTGCATTTAGTCCATCTCTTCCTTCGTAAAGAGCGCCGCTTCTATCACACATAATGACATTTTTAAGACCCATTTTAATTAGTAGTTTTGTGATAGCAATACCTGCTGCACCAGAGCCATTTATCACTACGGATATATCTGTCATTTTTTTATTTATAATCTTAAGTGCATTAATCATACCCGCTAACGTAACCACTGCTGTGCCATGCTGATCATCGTGAAATATCGGAATAGCAAGTTCTTCTTTTAACCTTTTTTCAATCTCAAAACATCTAGGTGCTGCAATATCTTCTAAATTAATCCCACCAAAAGTAGGCGCTAAATATTTAACTGTTTTAATAATCTCCTCTGTGTCTTTGGTATCCAAACAAATTGGAAAAGCATCCACATCTGCAAACGTCTTAAAAAGAACTGCTTTGCCTTCCATGACAGGCATGCCTGCTTCAGGGCCTATATCTCCTAGTCCTAATACTGCGGTTCCATCTGTTACAACAGCTACTAAGTTCCATTTCCTCGTATAATCATACACCTTCTCTTTATCTTGATGAATTTCTCTACAAGGCTCTGCGACTCCTGGGGTATACGCAAGTGAAAGGTCCTCTGTCGTATCTACACTTACTGTACTTTTTACTTCAATTTTGCCTTTCCACTCTTTATGTAATTTAATCGCTCTCTCTTCAATGCTCATCTATGCCACTCCTTCGCTTCTTTTTTAATCTTTCTCTGTTAAACTTTACAACAATCTTTTCTCTTCTCATTATTCATTGCTTTTAACGTTTCTATTATAAATAATCTGTAATCCTTTTAATGTTAGTAATCCGTCAATTTTATTAATCACGGCAGACTCGGAAGCAATCATTCTTGCAAGCCCTCCTGTGGCAATAACTGTAATTTGCTCTTCATTGATTTCTTCTTTCATGCGATTAACAATCATATCTACCTGCCCGACATAACCATAGATGGCGCCTGCTTGCATGCTACCTACAGTCGTTTTGCCAATGACTCTACCTGGTTTTACAAGTTCTATACGCGGTAATTTAGCTGCTTTTTCAAATAGTGCATCCATTGAAATTTTAATGCCAGGTGTGATAACACCGCCTAGATATTCCCCTTTTTTAGAGATAACACAAAAAGTTGTAGCTGTACCAAAATCCACAATAATGAGAGGTCCTCCGTACTGTTCGTATCCTGCCACTGCATTTACAATACGGTCAGCACCAACTTCTTTTGGGTTATCATACTTTATATTCATACCTGTCTTGATACCAGGTCCTACCACCATAGGGTCTATACCAATATATTTTCGAATCGCATGTTCTAATGAATACATAATAGGTGGCACTACCGATGAAATAATGACGTCTTTTATATCTTTTTTTGCAATATCATGATATGAAAAAGCATTCATCAAAAAAATCCCTATCTCATCCGATGTACTTGCTTTATCTGTTCCCATACGCCAGTATATCACAAGCGTATCTCCCTTGTATACACCAATTACCGTATTCGTATTCCCTACATCAATAACTAAAATCATCTTGCATTTTCCCTTTCTAACTTTCTGCTTTCTACTTTCCAACTACGCTTATACATATCCATCCACTCCCCTTACAGATACCTCTCCAGAAAAAACGGTTACTGCTTGTCCATCTTGTTTTTGTACTAATAATTCGCCCGTATCGGTAATCGCTATCGCTTTGCCCTCAAGTACTTCATCTTGCCACATGACCTTTACTTGCTGACCAAGCGTGAGTGAATACACCTTATATTCCTCTATTAATTTTTGACTAGATAATGTATCTTTCTCCATATAGAGCTTTTCAAAGTTCTCTAAGACCTTTACTGCTATTTCTCGTCGATGCAAGGTTTTACCTGTCACCATCGAAATGGAGCCTGCTGTATTTGAAATCTCAGGCGGGAAATCATCTGCCTGTTGGTTTACATTGATGCCTATCCCCACCACAATATAATGAATTTGCTCCATCTCTGCATGCATTTCAGTTAAAATGCCACAGACTTTTCGTTTTTTAACCACAATATCATTGGGCCATTTAATTCCAGGGCAAATACCCGTCACTTCTTCTATTGCACGCGCGGTTGCTAATGCCGCCATAATAGTAATAAACGGTGCCTTTGCGGGTGATATCCTTGGCCTTAAAAGAATCGACATCCATATACCCGTCTTAGGTGGCGATACCCATGTGCGCCCTAATCGTCCTCTTCCCTCTGTTTGCTGTTCAGCAATAACCACAGTTCCCTCGGGGCACCCCATTGCACCCTTTTGCTTCGCTTTTTGATTGGTAGAAGGTAACTTTTTAACATAATCAATATCCCTGCCAAAACACTGCGTTTGCAAACTTTGTTGTATTTCTGCTGCCGAAATCACATCTGGCGATATATGTAAACAGTATCCCTTTCGAGGTGATGAATGCACAACATAACCTTCCTCCCGAAGTGCAGAAATTGCCTTCCACACAGCAGTCCGTGAAACCCC
>SKGK01000184.1 GCA_007117465.1 Clostridia bacterium
AATACTACGCCAATAGTACCCCCAAAAAGCTCAAACAATTTAATTATTCAAACATTTGTTTTCCGCATTGTCTATACGTCCAATATATACAATGCTTTTATTTTCATGGTTTTTTGATATACTTATATTAATGGAAAATGAACGGGTACACTGTTTCGGTGTATATGCTTTACCCAATATACTTTACGTGGAGAGTGTTGTATTGATAACAAGAAAAGATAGGTAATGGTTTAAAAAGCCTTGAAATAAAGGGATTTCCAAGGGTCGGAGTAGAAACTTTGGTTAACTGATTTATTGTTGAATAAATCAGAACCAAACATATCCACAAAGAAAAAGCCGTAGGGTTGAGTTGACAGGTTTAAAACGGATAGGTTGTGGAGACAGGACGGATATTTATACTTAATAATAATAAGAAAATAATACAAAGGTGGTGTAAGACATGGCAAGATGTACTGTTGAAAATTGGACGCTGCAAGATTTATCAAGTGCGTTGCAAGACTTGCATAAAGATAGCAAAAAAATTGTTGTACCAATGTTTCAAAGAGGCAAACGATGGAAAAAGGGGCAGGAACAAAAGTTTATTGATTCTTTAATCAAAGGATATCCTGTAGGAACTATGCTGTTTTATGAAACATATGAGGATAATAAAAGAACGTATATATTGGTAGATGGACTTCAGCGTGGAAACAGTATCAAAAAATACATCACTAACCCTACTGAATTTTTTTATGATTATAGTATATCTGATAAGTTTTGTGAAAATATTTCATCATTGATTAGCAAAACGAATTCAGAGGTATATTCTAAGATTCGAACCATTCTAACCAACTTTATTAAGGGGAAGACAAGCTTTAAGAACATTCAGTACTATGATGTTGCAAAAGAAATAGCAGATGAATTCAATGTAGGTTATGAACCTATTGGTGAGTTGATAAAAGTTATAACTTCATTCTTTGAGGGAGGAATTGAATATGGCTAAGAAACAATTTAATTATATAGACTTATTCGCCGGGTGCGGTGGATTAAGTGAAGGTTTTTATATGCAAGGGTTTAATGCATTGGCCCATGTAGAGATAGATCATTTTGCTTGTGAAACGCTAAAAACAAGAATGAGACATTACGGATATAAAGATGTAGAGAAAGCAGTAATGGAAGAGGATATAACTGCAAAAGACATTGTAAATAGGATTGAAAAAGTTGTCGGCAAACAGGTGGTAGATATTATTATTGGAGGTCCACCCTGTCAGAGTTTTTCCCCTTTGGGAAAAGCAAAGGACGAAAATAATATGGAAGAGGATCCAAGAAATTATTTATTTGAAAATTATGTCAAGGTACTTAATCACTTTAAACCGAAATTTTTCGTTTTTGAAAATGTAACTGGGTTGTTGGATACTGAGGTAAAAGGTAAAAGCATATTTAAAATGATACTTCGTAGGTTACGAAGAAATTATAAAGTGCTGGGAGATGAAAACACTATTGTTCTGAATGCGACTAACTATGGTGTTCCTCAACAAAGAAAAAGGGTTATATTACTAGGTGTTAGAAAAGACATTGAGGTTACTCCACAAAAGGTTTATGCATCTATAATAAAGACTCATTATTTGCCTGATGCATCAGATGCTGAAAAAAAAGGGCTAAAGAAATATATTACTGTAAGAGAAGCAATCGGAGATTTACCACATCTTCAACAAGGTGAAGGTTCACTTAAAGCTACTTACACAAATACATACTCTAATTGTAATGAGTATGTAAAATTGATGAGAAATCATAATGACAATGTTTTGCGTGACCATATAGCAAGAAAGAATAATGAAAAGGATGTCGAGAGATATAGGGTGATGGCACAAAACAATTGGAACTTTCTTCAACTGTTAAAAAACAGACCAGACTTGAGCCATGAAAAGAAAAGAGTTTTTTTTAACAGCTATAAAGTACAGTGGTGGGATATGCCTGCAAAGACTATAATTGCACATTTGTATAAAGATGGAAATCAATTTATTCATCCAGATTACACACAAGGAAGAAGCATCACTGTCAGAGAGGCTGCTCGATTGCAATCATTTCCAGACAGTTTTATATTTGAAGGTTCTCGTACAGAGCAGTTTAAACAAATTGGTAATGCTGTTCCACCGTTGTTAGCAGAAGCCATAGCTAAGGCAATAAAACAAAACTTAGAAAAATTGGAAAAGGAGCATTGATGTGATATTTAAAGCTATTACGGATTTGAGCAGTAAAGCTGACAAAACGTATTTTAAAGAAAAGATAGATATATACATTAAAACCGTAGAGGCTTTATGTAAAAAATATTCTGTTGAATTAATTGAACATCCCAAAGAAGATGAATGTGTTTTACATATTATCAAAATGGGCCTTATTAAAAAGAAGGAAGATATGCCTTTGTTAAAGGGGGTTTTGAAGAAAAATTTCTATGATCTTTTTCTATGTGCAATAGCAACAGAGATTAATTATTCAGAAAGTCTATCCCCTTTTATGGGAAATTTAAACAATTCATATAGAAAAAATTTACAGCAAAGTGAAAGGAAAAAGAAAAAGATTAATCTTGTCGATTTATTTTGCGGAGCAGGCGGTTTGAGTTTGGGATTTACCCAAGAAGGATATAATACTGTATTTGCAAATGATTTTGATGAATTGTGTATTGAAACATACAAATATAATCATCCAGAATTATCTACAGACAAAATAGTCTGTGGTGATATAAGGAATATTGCATATACTATTGACCAGCTTATTGAAGAGGATGTAGATATTGTTATAGGCGGACCGCCTTGCCAAGGATTCAGTTCTGCAAACAAACGCCATAGGGTGATTGATGACCCTCGTAATGAATTGTATAAATATTACTTAGAGGCAGTCGAAAAATTAGCTCCTAAAATTGTTGTAATGGAAAATGTAAAAGGTATGCTCAAAGTAGCAAATCAAGTTGTAGAAGATTACGCTGCTATTAAAGTAATGTGTGATGGAAAAGAATATTCATACCAAGTAGCGTACCAACTTTTGAATTCTGCAGATTTTTCTGTGGCTCAAAGTAGAGAACGTTTGATTTACATTGCCATACGTGATGATATAGCAGAAAAATATAGTGTCACACCGGCAGATATTTTTAATCAAATCGAAACTTCAAACAAAGGAAAACCAAGGTATAATTTATCTGCAGCAATAGAAGGTGTGAGAAGTCTTGAACCCCCACATATGATGAATGTTGGAGAATTAGATACTGAAGAAGCGGGTCGAAAGATAGATGTAAACCCTTTTGTAGGAAAAGAGAACCCATATTTGACACTCATTAACTGCAATAGAGAGATGGCTTTGGTGTATAATCATAAAGCGAGATATTGCAGTGAGGTAAATCATGAAATTTATCGTAGATTAAACCAGGGCGATGATGCTACGGATCCGAAAATTGCAGACATTATGCCCTATGCACATAGGAATGACAAGTTCAAAGATAAATATTATAAATTATACGCAGATAGACCTTGTAGGACTATAACAGCGCATTTGCGTTCCGATTGCCATTCGCACATACATCCGACGGAAGCAAGGACATTAACACCTCGTGAAGCAGCAAGAGTTCAATCGTTTCCAGATGATTATTTATTTCTGGGACCATATTTAAAAACTTATATACAGATTGGAAATGCTGTTCCAGTGGTGATGGCCAGAGAAATAGCAAAGATACTAAAAAAATATTTATCATAGGTGGGTGATAATGTGAAGATACTGAGTTTCATTAAGAGATTAAACGCAACTGAATTAGGATTAGTAGCCACAAATGACACTTTTATTGCAATTCCAAAAGAAGTTGATTTATCATCTGTGCTGATAAATCAACAAGCAATGCATATAAGTGACAGAAAGACAGGAATAGACTATACACCCCAAAATTCAAATATAAAATATGTTCAAATCGGACAAAACGGTCAAGAACGTATTTCAGGATTGGGACATTACTATACAGCTGTAAATGCTAAAGTGGGTGATGAAATACTTATTGAGCGCATTGATGATAAGAATGGAAGTAGATATATTTTAGACTTTTATCATCGTAAAGCGATAGTTTTTCAGAAGTATCCTGATGGTGTAGAGATACTACCTAATGATTATATCTATCAATACGCAGATGGTGATGATTACCGAATGAGGGTTCAATATGAAGGAAAGAATTGTAACCTTGAGATTAAGTTTATTATGCAGAAAAAGAAAAAGGCAATTTCCCCCGCAGAAACAAAATTTTACGATTTAGTTATTGATGGAAAAAGCATTTTGTCGAAGTATTCATATCAAGAGTACATTGAAATTATAACTGATGGAATGAGACTTGGAAGAATGAAGACATATTTATATTCTATTGCTGAAATGATGGAGGAAGAAGATGAGTAAATATTATATTCTTGTATTAGAGGAAGGGATTAAAGCATTCTCTGTTTTGGGGCATGGGCAAGAATGTAAGTATACTTTTGCCTTAAAGGGTCAAACAGAACCTTTTTCTGATGTGAATGAAGGAGACAAAGTAATAGGTTATATTTCAAACGAAGTAAAAAAGTTTGAATATTTATTTGAAGTTGTGCGGAGTTCAGATGCAAACGAAAGTGTATTGGTCAAATTATTCGAAACTTCTCAAGGGGCTTCGCTTGAAATGCTTTCTGAAAATGTAAAGGAAGTTTTGCATAAGAATGAACACATGCAATCTTTTATTGAGATTGATTCGGCAGTGTAAGCTGGCAGGCTTAAGTATATTAACTATCAAATACACTGTCTTAATTGGCAGTGTAAACATGTTGGATTAAGATAACGGTAGTCGGCAGATCTCCAAAATCTTGCAGTGGTGGTTCAAATCCATCATCCTTCGCCAAGGTTAGAAT
>SKGK01000206.1 GCA_007117465.1 Clostridia bacterium
ATATAATATTATTATATAATTATGAAACCGTGTTTCGCAATATGGAACAAAGAGATGTGTATAATTCCTATCACTAAAAAGTAGTGGGAAAGGGCAAAATAAATAAAAGAGAAAGGGTTTGATAAAAATGGCAGTATTAAGTGTAAAAGCAAAAGAAAATTGTAAGTATGATTGTATCTCCTTAGGAGAAATAATGCTAAGGCTTGACCCAGGTGAAGGTAGAATTAAAAATGCTAGATCATTTAAAGCATGGGAAGGTGGCGGAGAATACAATGTATCGCGTGGACTGAAAAAATGTTTTAATCAGGATGTCGCTGTTGTTACTGCATTTGCAGATAATGAGGTGGGTAGACTAGTTGAGGATTTTATCATGCAGGGAGGCGTAGATGTTTCTCTTGTCAAATGGGTACCTTATGACGGAATAGGAAGAGGCGTGCGAAATGGTCTCAATTTTACTGAAAGAGGTTATGGTGTGCGTGGTGCGCTCGGGGTTTCTGATAGAGCTAATACTGCTGCAGCGCAGCTTAAAAAAGGAGATATTGATTGGGAGTACATATTTGGCAAATTAGGTGTTAGGTGGTTTCACACCGGAGGAATCTACGCAGCGTTGTCTGATACTACACCAGATGTAGTGATTGAAGCTGTACAGACTGCCAAAAAATACGGTACAATTGTATCTTATGATCTTAATTATAGGCCATCTTTGTGGAGTCATATAGGCGGAAAGGCAAGAGCACAAGAAGTAAACAAAGAAATTGCAAAATATATTGATGTTATGATTGGAAACGAAGAAGACTTTACAGCATGTTTGGGATTTGAAGTTGAAGGTAATGATGAAAATCTAAAAGAGCTTAATTTAGACGGTTATAAAAAGATGATTAACAATGTTGTAAAGGCGTATCCGAATTTTAAAGTGGTAGCCACTACGCTAAGGACAGTTAAGTCTGCTACAATTAATGATTGGAGCGCTATTTGCTGGGCAAATGGAGAAGTATATAAGGCATTCGACTATGATAATCTTGAAATCATGGATAGAGTAGGTGGAGGGGACAGCTTTGCTTCTGGTCTAGTATATGGACTTATAACTACAGGAGATCCATTACAGGCTGTAAATTATGGTGCAGCGCACGGAGCTCTTGCAATGAGCACTCCAGGAGATACTTCCATGGCAAGCCTAAAAGAAGTTGAAAACCTTATGAAAGGCGGAAGTGCAAGAGTTCAAAGATAAAACATAAAAAGAATAAAACAGTTACATTGTATTTAGTTCTTTGTTTATATGGCATTCTTAGCCCTACCTTTTTTGGGTAGGGTCGTTTTGTAAACAAACTACCCTTTTTGTGTGTGTTATAATGATGAAAAGTTGTTTATGATAAAGAGTAAGGTAAAAGATTTTTAAAAAGTATTTCCAAACCAATTCATGGAGGCGAAAGAGATGAAAAAAGGAAAAATAATTTTAATTGTTATCGCACTTTTCATTTTAGTACCTATTGTAATCGGGTATGTTTTTTTAAACACAGGAGAAACCTTAGAGGTTACATGGAATGAAGCAGATTTTACGTCGGGACTTGAGAAATCAAATGTGCAAATAAGCAATATACAAGATATTAACATGGAAGCCTTAGTCAGAAAAGCGTTTAGCACTTCTGGAACGGTAGAGGTGGAGACACATTTTACGAATGAGGAAATGAGCGCATTAATAGCATCGGCTAATGATGAAGTAGGACCCCTTAAAAATTTCAAAGTATCTTTTGAAGGTGAGGGAAATGGAGCAGTCCGATTTCAATTATCTGAGCGATTTACGGATTTTTTGCAAGAGTCACTCATTCTAGAGGGAGGTAACATTCCTTTTATGCAGTTGGGCAATGAACGATTTTTAATGGGAGTACAGGCATCTAGTACACTAACTGAGTTTGTGGTAGATTATATTACAAATGCTGCAAACAACAAGCCGGTATATGCTACTGGTAGTCTTTCAAGAGCTGGGAATCAAAGCATTCGAGCAAATATTGATACGCTTTATGTAGGTAGAATTCCGATGAATGACTATGTTATTCAAAGAGTGGAAGATGAAGTGGAACGTATTGCAAATGCAATTATTACAGAAGAGAATGGATTTTATATTGAAGAATTGAGAGTAGAAAATGGACAGCTATATTTTAAGGGAACGCTTCCAGCAGAAATTCATGGCATCCGTATGAGCATGAAGACGAATTAGCAGCTATCTTTATAAATTGTAATCATATATATAGGTCTATCGAGCAGGAGAAAAATATTCCCTCTTGCTCGATAGATGATGCCTCAATTTTTCAAAATACCACTTTTGATACTTAATGTTGATGGTGCTTTTCAGCGTCTTCTTTTGTTTTATGAACCGTACCATGTGGATGTTCTGGTGGGGCATAAATAGAATATAATTTTAGAGGTGTATGACCTGTATTAATCAGATTATGCCATTTGCCAGCAGGTATAAATATTGCATAGTTATCATAGACATTTTTTTGGAAATCCAGCTTATCTTTTCGATTCCCCATTTTAACAATTCCCATACCTTCTTCAATACGTATGAATTGATCATGGTCGGGGTGTACCTCTAACCCTATGTCATCTCCAGCATTAATACTCATCAATGTAAGCTGCAAATATTCTCCTGTCCACAAAGCGGTACGAAAAGTATTATTTTGCTTGGTAGCCTTCTCTATATTAATTACAAAGGGCTCAGGTCCATAGTCTTTTAGTCTATCAAATTGTCTCCAAAAGTATGGTGGATGATACATAGGCATATTACCCCAATGAGGATATGGATGGGTTCTATTATCATGATGCATGGGTGGATTAAAGTAGCAGGGGGGCGAATATGGGTTATATACATTATACATATTGTTCATTCCCTTCATCGTTTTACTAATATTATATGCCATATGTTAAATATGTGTGCTTTTATTTAAGGGTGATATGTTTGATTATCTCATATAAACAATAAAAACATAAGCCATATAATTAAAAAGCTAATGATGATGGTGATGTTGTTTATGGTACCGATAAATTTCTCATTATAGTTAAATTGCACCGCATAAGGTATGGTTACCATTCCTACAGGTAATATAAAACCAATAAGTAAGGTGTAGCGGAAAAGCGGCTCAAAAGGAAGCATGAAAAATAGAGAGATGCCTACCACAAAGCCGAATATATAGCGAAGGGTTAAGAGCTTTAGCATGTTTTTTAAATTTTTAAGGTCAAAGGAAAAACTTAAAAATATTCCTAATGTCAGCAAAGACAAAGGGGCATTCGCCCGGGAAATAACGCTTGATACTGCAATCACAACGGTTGGGAATCGAAATCCTGCTAAGTTAATGGCTAAAGCGAGTAGGTATGCTAAAAGCGGCACAGAGCGCACCATTTTTTTTAGGATACCAATAGCATTAACATTGCCTTCCTCTGTAGCGAACCAACTAGCTAACACATAGCAAACGCCAAATACCAGAATCGCATTGCCCATATCAAACATGGCAAAGTGCTGCAAACCTTGATCACCCCATAAAGCTTCGACAAGGGGATAGGCAAATAAGCCGACATTAAAACCAGGTGCACACATAGAAAGCATGCCTCTAGTTTGGCGATTTTCCTTTTTAAATAAACAAAGCGCAAATAAAGAGATTAAAAGTCCGTAAACTATATTCAAAGTGGGTAGTAATAAAAGAGACGTGTTAACCGTCATATTACTAAAAGTATAAATAACGATGGCAGGCAGGGTAAAGTTAAAAACAATCTTTGCTAAACCAGCGCCATCTTTTTCTGTCACAAGATTTAATCTCTTACCTATATATCCTAGTGCAATAATTAGCAGAGAAATCATAAACTGACCATTCACATTTTCCATCTATTAAAACCTCGCTTAACTATTTTAATAACTACCTACTTTATGTTACTATAAGAAGCAGAATTTTTCAATGATAAAATATTATTTAACATCATCTTGTCTGATTGATTTATGATAATCTAATAACCTTTACAAACAACTTATAATCATATATAATTTAAACAGGTAAATAGTCTAAAAGGAGATGTAATGCGATGGACAGTAAATTGTGGGAAAAATCAGTAGCATTTCACGGACACGAGTGTCCTGGTCTTGCTATAGGTGTTAAAGCTTGTGAGGCTGCAATAGAGAAGATGAAGTTAACGTTTTCAGAAGATGAAGAAATTGTTTGTGTGACAGAAAATGATGCTTGTGGCGTAGATGCAGTACAAGTTATTACAGGATGTACTTTTGGTAAAGGAAATCTACTTTACAGAGATACAGGTAAGATGGCATTTAGTTTTTTTAATCGAACAAATGATACATCCATTAGAATGATTATAAAGCCTTTAAAAAAAGAGATGCAGCGTAGTGAGAGACAAGCGTACATATTAAATACAGATGCAGATGAAATTTTTGATTTTAGTGAGCCAAATTTTTCACTACCTGAAAAAGCACGGTTATTTACTAGCATTGTCTGTGAGCAGTGTGGCGAAGGTGCACCTGAACATAAAATGAGACTAAATGAAGGCAAAAAGGTATGCCTTGATTGTTTTAAAGCGTATGATAGAGGTTGGGGGGAGAAGTTTTAATGATGAATAAAAATAAGACAATAACAGCTTTAATTATATTTGTGATGCTTGTTACAATGCTAGGATGCAGTACAAGCGAGACAAGTGTACAAAATGCAGATAATAAAGTGAAGATTAACTTGGCAGGGGGAGACTGGGGGTATCCTTCGCCGTATACACATTATTCTAGGGGACCTGGTTTGTATAAGATGACCTTGATTTTTGATAGCTTGCTAGAAAGAGGAGAAGAGGGGTATGTTC
>SKGK01000176.1 GCA_007117465.1 Clostridia bacterium
TCTATATTAATAGTTGATGACAGTAAGTTTATACGTGATTCTTCTAAAGATATTTTAGAAAAAAATGATTTTGACGTTGTTGCAACTTGTGATGGTGGTCAAAGCTGCTTAGACTATGTTGAGAATAACCCTAGTGTAGATATAATACTTTTAGATTTACAGATGCCAGACGTAGATGGTTTGCAGGTGTTAGAGAAGCTTAGAGCTAAAAATATTAGTAGTAAAATAGTTATTTTTACTGCTTTAGGAGATCAAGAAACAATTAAAAAAGCTACTGCTATTGGAAATGATGGCTATATGATAAAACCTATGAATGAAAGCTTATTAATTGTTTTGAAAAATATTTAAGAAGAAACAAATGGACAATCTCTTTGCCGTGCGATAATGGGTACAAAAAGTTATTTCAAAGCAAAGAGATGTTTTTAGAATTTTTGCAGACATTTGCCCAAGTATAGTAATTTATTAATTACTATACTTGGGCATTGTAAAAGAAGTTCCCGTTTTAAAACATATCTTTCTATTGATGCTACTTTTAGTGAAGGCAAGTCGGTTGGCCACTATTTCGATTATCGATATATAGCAGGAGAAGTAAGATTGTAAAGACGCAGAAAAGAAATTATTAAATTATAAGGCAGTTAGTCAGTAGATAGTTAGAAAGGTGATTGCAGATTGAAAGTATATTGTGTTTTTTGTAAATCAGGATCAGAAGAGAGCATTGCTATGCAAATCAATAATTTAGGCAGTGGCATTAGAGCCATTGCCCCTATACGCGTAGTACTAGAAAAGCGAAACGGAAAATGGGAAAGAACAAAAAGACCGCTTATCGATGGGTATGTGTTTATTTATATTGAGGATGATAAAAGCATTGATTGCTTCAGGTTTTTGATAGGGGTATATAAAGTGCTTGAATATGAAACAGGAGAGAGAACACTTAGGGGAGCTGATTATGATTATGCCCTTTGGATATATAGGCATGATGGCAGAATTGAACCTTCTAAGGCATTAACAGAAGGCAGTCAGGTGAAGATTATCGATGGACCTCTAATGAGTGTTGTTGGTAAAATCATTCGCATTGACAAGCACAAGAGGCGTGCGTGGGTGGAATTTGAATTTAATGATACTACCCAAAAAGTATCCTTAAGTGTTGTAGATATATCAGTAGTATAAAGATGAAAATTAATACAAAGTGCATTAAATGGAGGGATTATTTTGACGGTACCAAAAGAGAGGATTGACCCAAGCGCACTAAAAGCTTGGAGAGTAGGAGGTATCATTAGTTTTATTATATACATTGTTCTTGTTGCAGTGTATTTTATTGTAGCGCAAAGATATCCGAGGTTACCGATGGTAATAGGGTGGATACTTATAGGATTAGTACTACTTAGCGGGGTATTACAAGTGATTGTTATACCTAAAATTAGAATGTGGTATTGGCGCTATGAGATTAGGGAAGATGAGATTGATATTCAATATGGAATCATTGTAATCAAAAGAACGCTTATTCCCATGATTAGAATTCAACATGTAGATACGGAACAAGGACCTATTCTTCGATTTTTTAAATTATCAACACTGTCTATATCAACAGCAGGGAGCACGCATAAAATTCCAGCATTAGATGTAGAAAGAGCACTGAATCTTCGAAACGAGATATCCTATCTTGCAAGGGTGAGTGATGAAGATGTTTAAATCAACAAGGCAGCATCCCATTGTTATATTTACAGGTATATTTAAAGAGTTAAAGTCTTTTGTGGGGCCAATTTTAATAGCGCTTTTGCTTAGCAGAGGAGATGGTTTCTTATCATTTGATATGTTTTTCTTTTTGTTTTTAGGGGGAATGCTCATACTTAGTTTGGTGTGGGGATTTTTAAAATGGTTTTTCTTTATATACGATTATGAGGATGGGGTATTGCACACAAAATCAGGGATTATCATTAAAAAGCATAGATATATCAAAAAAGAACGCGTTCAGACCATTAATCTAAAAGCAGGGCCTATTTTAAGAATACTGCAGCTTGTATCGCTTCAAATTGAAACAGCGGGGGGATTTGCAGAGCCCGAACTGAATATTGCCGCAGTTTCTATATCTAAAGCGAAAAGGCTCAAAGAGCTCTTAAAAAGTAACCATGAAAAGGAAGTAAACGAGGGGAAAAAGGAAGTAACCGAGGAAAGAAAGGAAGAAGCAAAGCCAGTTAGTAATCATAGACATGTGTTAAGCTTTAAAACTCTAATTGTAGCAGGACTTACATCTGGAGGCGTAGGTATTATTTTCTCAATTATTGGCATTGTGTTTTCACAGGTCATTGTGTTTATTCCAGATGAGATGTGGGAAATGTTTTTTGAGCAATTTATGATTACTGTTGATCAGTTTATGGCGAGTAGTATTGTTGGCGCCATTGCTTTTTTAGTATTTGTAATACTTATCACTTCATGGATTCTATCTGCAGCGAGAATGATTATAAGTTATGCATTTTTCACCATAGAAAGAGGTGGAGATGATATTCAGATAACAAGAGGATTATTAGAGAAAAAACAACTGACGTTAAAGCTGCATCGTATACAGGCAGTAACTATTATAGAAGGCATTATAAGGCAGCCTTTCGGCTTTGCGACGCTGCAAGTAGAGGTTGCAGGTGGTGCGTCCCAAGATGAGAGCTACACCACCATTATTCATCCGCTAATAAAAGTAAGTCAAATACAGCACTTTTTAGATGAGATGATACCAGAATATAAATATACCCAAGCGGATATTAAGCCTTTACCGAAAAGGTCATTAAAGCGATATATGATAAGAGGGGTGGCGCCTTTTTTACTTTTGCTACCGATATTTTATTTCGTGCCATTTGCATGGATAGGAAGCATTATTTTTCTGCCCATAGGATATCTCGCGTATAGAAGATACAAAGATGGCGGGAGTTATGTAAAAGATGATATGCTGCAGATAAGATTTCGAAAAATAGCACGGGTAACCGCGCTTGTTACCAAAAGCCACATGCAAAATTTAGCATTAAGCACTAATTTTCTTCAAAAGAGAAGTCGGGTAACTACACTTAGCACGACAGTGTTATCAGCGCCGGCATGTATGATATTTAGCGTTAAAGATGTATGTGAGACCGCTGCAAAAGATGTTTTCGCATGGTATTCAAGAAGCACTTTGTAAATTGAAGAAATATCAAGTGCCCAAATAATCGTACTATGCATAGTATAAAAGTAAGTGTTTATTTAAAAGCAAAGAAAGGATGTGAAAAGATGAATATGAGAAGAATTAAGTGTAGTAATTTCGAAGAAATTCAGAGTTCACAGATTGAAGACAATCGTGTAAATGAGCAACAAGATTCTAAGCCTTTAACGGAAAAAAAAGTAGAGGATAACAAAAAATATAACATTGAAAGTAATGTGTTGAGTCCTAAAATTTTCACCAATTATATTAAATGTACAAAGTTTGAAGAAAATCCAATCATAGTTGAGCAAGATAAACAGGTACCCGTAATAGATAAGCAGTACAATATAATGCAAAGCACAACAAAGAGTGAAAAAACAGAGGAAGCTGATGCAAGAGTTGAGGCATTACCAAAACAAGAAAAAGAAAGTGAAGAACAAGATACAGTAAAGATAAATCAAGCGGTAGGTGCAGTTAATATTTTAGAAAATAAACAAGAAGGCGAGGGCGTGCCGAAAGCATTTGAATTTACGGATATTATTAATCATATTTCAGATGTCATTCGAAATGATGAGTCTATTGACAAATAAAAAAATAATAAGAATAAACGAGGCGGGAGAAATCTTTTAGCCTCGTTATTTTTTGTTGAAAAAAAACCAAAATAGTGCTATAGTGTAAACAGGTGTATATACAGGCAAAAAGACAAGAGGGGTGTACTATGGAAGAAATAATTAATCAGATTCATAATTTAAAAAAACAGCGCAATGCTATTATACTTGCGCACAACTATCAAAGGAGTGAAATACAAGAAGTTGCGGATATTGTAGGCGATTCTTATGCACTGAGTAAAGCGGCGAAAGAAGCAGAGCATGATGTCATTGTTTTTTGCGGCGTTCATTTTATGGCGGAAACGGCCAAATTATTAAGTCCACAAAAGACCGTTTTACTTCCAGCAGCAGATGCAGGATGTCCAATGGCAGATATGGTAACACCTGCGGATGTAAAAACACTCAAAGCTAAGTATCCTGATGCGGCAGTTGTTTGCTATGTGAACACATCAGCAGCAGTTAAAGCAGAGAGTGATGTTTGCTGTACATCATCAAATGCGGTAGATGTTATAAAGGCATTACCACAGCATAACATTATTTTTATACCCGATGCACATTTAGGGGATTATGTAGCAAAGCAAGTGCCAGAGAAAAATATCATCTTATTTGATGGTTATTGTATTACACACAAGCGAGTAACTTTAAAAGAAGTAGAAGCAGCTAGAAAAGTATTACCAGAGGCTAAAATGTTAGTTCATCCAGAGTGCCTTCCAGAGGTAGTTGCAAAAGCGGACTTTGTAGGAAGTACTGCACAAATCATTGCATTTGCACAGAAACATTTAGATGATAAGTTTATTATTGGGACAGAACAAGGGGTGCTACATTGGCTCCAAAAACATAACCAACATAAAAAGTTTTACCTATTATCACCAAAGCTCATATGCCCGAATATGAAAAAGACAACGCTGCAAGATGTGAAAAATGCGTTACAAAATAATACTTGTGAGATTACTTTAAATGAAAATGTTATGAAAAAAGCACGTGTATCTATTGAAAAAATGTTAATGGTCCATGCTTAAAAGGAGAAAATAATGCAAACAAAAATAA
>SKGK01000003.1 GCA_007117465.1 Clostridia bacterium
CTCCCAATTCTTAACTGCTTTTATTTCATATGGCTGTGTCCACGGACCTTCCGCATTTTTTGCAGTGCATACATAAAGTCCATCACATGGCGTGCAAAAATAAACATAAAAAGTACCATTAAAGCATCGTATGGTAGGTGCCCATGAGCCTTTTCCGTAAGCTTCCATGTTATTGTATATATCATTTGCTTCAAATCGGTCATAAACTCTAGAAATAATTTGCCAGTTTACTAAATCTTTTGAATGTAGTACCGGAATACCCATAAAATGAAATTCAGAACATACCATGTAAAAATCATTTCCTACTCTAATTACATCAGGATCGGAGTAATCTGCATTCAATATTGGATTTTTATAAGTGCCGTTTTGTTGATCTCCCCAAGCTTTCATGTGTTAATCAATCCTTTCTAATAAACAGTGATATTATAATACTATTATCATATAAGTCAATTTAAACCATAATATGAAATAATTAATAAAATAGCGAAATAATCTTAGGACGGATTCTGATGATTGCGTAGCAAAACGAAGCACTGAAAGGAAATCAGCACAACCGTAACCTATGATTAGGTATAACACTATTATTCTAACCGAAAATCTGCGCATAAAATATTTACACAAATTTATTCTAAATTCACATATTTTTTTGCTAACATCCATTTATAATTGTATACTATCTACCACAACATTTCAACAACTATTTTTCAGCATTTTTCGACACCGTTAAATATAAGAAGTTTAGCTTTTGCATCCTAGGGTCGAATAGCAAAATATGCATTCTTAGAGTGCTGCCTTTGCATGCTGTTCTCCCGTCTCAATCGGCCGATGCGGTGCATTAATCTTATCCTCTTTTAAACCTAAATAATCGTTAAAAATCTGGTTAATGCCAAATCAGATTCTTTTTGCCAACACAAATAGGCATACATTCAGTATGCCAAAAAAGATTTATTATAAAATCCCAACCATATTTATTTATATATGTTTATCCCCACTAGCATCAAGAAAACACCTAATCAATTGTGGAATAATCTCATGTAAATCACCACATATTGAATGATGTGCAATATTAAAAATTTTTGCATCTTGGTCTGTATTAATAGCAATAATATTATCTACGTTGCCTATCCCTGCCATAAATTGTACTGAACCTGAAACCCCACAAGCAATTAGTAATTTAGGCCTTACGGTCTGTCCCGAGATTCCTATCTGCCTGTCACTTGCCATCCAACCTCTCTCCACTAATCCCCTTGTAGATGCCAATTCTCCTCCTAAAAGATTTGCTAACTCTTTTAACATTGCTAAATCCTTTTTTTGTTTTACACCTCTGCCAGCTACCACTAATATCTGTTGTTGTGCAATCCCTTTTTTCTTTTCAATAGGAATTGTTTTGAGTATCTCAATTTTACTAACTATCTGTTTATCTACCTTCTTTATAATAAATTCTGTTTCATAATCAAAGGTAGGTTCTATCGGTTCCATCACATTATATCTTACTGTAGCTATCTGTGGTCTTGTATCTGTTGTTACAATTTGCGCCATTATGTTTCCACCAAAAGCAGGTCTAATCTGAACCAAATCGGCATCACGCAAATAAAGCGCTGTACAATCAGCCGTCAACCCTGTCCTAAAAGTAACCGCTACATTAGGTGCTAAAGATCTTCCTTCTAATGTCCCACCTATTAATACAACACTAGGTTTCATCTCACAAATACAATTTGAAAGGATTTTTTCATATAAATCAGCTTTAAAATATTCGTCTGCCTCATACAAAAATACGCTTTTGAGTGGATAATTTTGCAATTGCTGTTTGGATAAAGCCACATCTTTTCCTATTACAATACCACAAACATTATATCCTATAGAACTTGCAAGCTCATAAGCCTTGCCAATTAACTGATAACTAATTGGATGGACTTTGCGATCATGATATTCAATATAAACCAAAATATTTCTCCATGCTTTTTTATGCTCATTGATGTTTCTATTCATTATTAATCTACACCTTTTTTATTGGGGAGATAAGTGACCCTAACCCTTCTAGATTCGTTTTGCTAAGTTTCAGTAGAAGTTGAAAAACGCCCTCTAAAACTAAGAACTCACTTTATTTGCTGAATGATTTTAAAAATATCACTTGCCGCTTCTATACCCGTTTTGTGTACAATAGGCCGTTTTTTTACTTTCGTGGGTGGGAAAATTTTTTCTACTTTGGTGGCAGATCCTCTTAATCCATAGTGATTTTTATTCTGATCTTGCATCTCTGATAAAGATAATACTTTTATTTCTTTCTTTTTTGCTGCTATTTTAAGTTTTAACGATGGTATTCTTGGTATAAAAATAGATTGTTCCACTGATACTAAACAAGGATATTTTGTTTTTATCGTTACCTCTTCATTTTCCATCATTTGTTCTATTATTATGCTATCCTTTTCTAATTTGACAATCTTGGTGACCCAGTTAATATAAGGTATATTAAGCCATTTGGCAAGTGCCCCACTGACTTGTCCAGTATCGCCATCTGTTGTTTGCTTTCCACATAAAATCAGATCATAATGCGAAACAGAAGTTATGCCTTGCATAAGTGTATAGGAGGTCGCAAGTACATCTGCACCTGAAAAATGTCTATCACTTAACAGATAGCCCCTATCAACCCCCATCGCATATGCTTCCCTTATAACATCCGAAGCTTTTGGTGGTCCCATCGTAAAGACATCTACCTCTCCCCCTTTTTCTTCTTTAATTCTTAATGCCGTTTCTATTGCAGGCAGGTCATAAATGTTTAACACGGACGTCAATCCACCCCTTAACAAAACCCCTGTCTTAGGGTCCATCTCCCCTTCCGAGTAAGCTGGCACTTGTTTTATGCATACTGCAATTTTTATCATGTAATGATTCTCCTTCTATTCTTCAATCATATTATCTGGATTCCACATTCTAGTTGGGTCATATCTATTTTTTAATACCAAAATTTTATTAATTATTTCTCTAGAAGCCGTTTTTAAAAATATATTTTTTTTCAACTTACCCACACCATGTTCTGTTACTATCTTCCCTTTTTTTAGCGCTGTTTCTTTTGCCCATTTTTCAATTAACGCATGTCCTTTTTTATATTCCTTATCGTTTTGAGGGAGTATATTAACATGCAGATGATTTCCGTATATATGCCCGAAAATACAAGCTTTCAAGCCTTCTTTTTTAAGGTCTTCTTCATATTTTGTAACAATCGTTTTAAAACTTTCACTTTCTATGCACATATCTGTGCTGAGTTTTGTAATACTTGGCTCTTCTTGTCTTGTTTTTTCAATCAATAGATTCGTCGACTCTGCTGCTGCATGCCGAAAAGCGCGCATCTTTTCTATTTCAATATCACCCGATACGGCCCATGCCTTATCCGCATTACTATTATGCATCTCGGCTAATTCCATTAGTATCTCGGCAATTTGTTCTACTGATTCTTCCTCATTACCGTGAATTTCAATATACACCATTGCACAAATCTCTGTATCTACATCGGGTAGTTCTTGTAGCTTTGTCATCATTTCTTTTCTCTCTTGGATAATATCAATGGTTGCCCTATCCATGTATTCTATTGCTGCAACACATGCACCCGTGATATTTTGTTCTTTCTTGGAAAGCTCCTGTGCAAAACACAATACATCGTGTTTGTTTTCAAAGAAAAAGCTAATACCCCATATCTCTTTGGGTTTTGGTTGTAGCCTTAATGTAATCTCTGTCAAAATACCTAACATACCTTCTCCACCTATATATTTATCCATTTCTTCATGGCTTACTTCTAAAATTGTTCCATCAGATTGAACAACTCTTAGCTGTTCTATATAATTGCGTGTATCTCCATACAGATACGAACAAATTCCCTTTGCATCACAAGATACAATGCCTCCTACTGTAGCTGACGCTTCTGTCGGATCTGGTGGCCAAAACAACTCTTCTTTATCTTTTAATTTATTAATTGTCTTTTTAAGTTCTAGCAAAGTAATACCAGGCGATACTTTTAATAACCTATCTCCTGTGTCTGTTTTTATAAACGCTTTTACTTGCGTCATATTGGAAAGATTAAGAATATGTCCTCTTAGAGGCACTGCACATCCTGCTATACCTGTTTTGCCTCCTTGGACTGTAATGGGTATGTTATCTTTTCTCATCTTTGCTACGATTTTTAGTACTTCCTCTTCACTTTCCGGAAAAGAAATACTTTCTGCTTCCCCTAGCATCTTTGACTCATCACTTAAGTACTGCCAATATTTTTCTGACATCGGAATAATTGACCTCTTTTCCATACGATTCACCCCTTTGCAATACTTTTTCAGAAGCTTCCTTTATCCGAGAACAAACTGCCACTAAAACGCCCTCTGAAACTTAGGACTCACTTTATTTTTAATAATTCTTCTAATATGCTTTCATAATCATCAATAATAACAACATCTGCGCACCTAACAATTGGCGCTCCTTTGTCTGTATTAATTGCAATAATATACTGACTCTTTTCAATCCCTGCAAAAAAAGCCGCTGCACCTGATACGGCTACAGCAATACATAATTCAGGCTTAGCCATAACACCCGATACGCCTACTAATTGATTCAAAGGTGCCCATGCATTTGTTGCAACTGGTCGGCTTACTCCTAACACTGCGCCTAACGATTTGGCTATTTCTTCAAGCCTTTTTACTTTTTCTTTTTGCTTAACACCATTACCTGCTACCAACATAAATTTAGCATGCGCTAATCCACTGACCCTCTCTTCTTCTACAAAATCATATTCTTTTATAAAATCATCCTTCACTACATCCATCATATCTTCTGTGATTGCCTCATGGTTTTTCTCTAAAACAGCCTCTAGGTCTGTGCAACCTTTGGCTATAGAGATACAATACGGTTTTTTGCTTAACTTAAACACTCCTTGCATGTGATTAGAATACACGGCTTTATAAGCTATTAATCCGTCTTTTTCTATCTCTAACTTGTTTACAGCGACTAAAGAACTTCCTGCTATTCGGTATGCAAATCTTACTGACAACTCACTTCCTGTAAAATCACTTGCAAATAGGTATAAATCCATCTGTTGGTTTATTGTCCTTTGCTTTAAGATTTCTAAAATATTTTCAGGTTGATATCTTTTAACTTTTATTAGTTCAACACTTGCTGTTGGTGCATTCGCCATCAACTCAATTTTGCTATTTTCTTCACAATAAAATATAATGGTATGTCCTCTTGATAGATTTAGCGCATTGCTAGACAAAAATCCATTTATTTCTTCTGCTTGTAAAATGAAGTTGTCTGAACATCCATTTAATATCACTGTAAATTTCATTGCTTTTCTAACCTTTCTTTTAAATAATGGTCATATAACTTTTTTGCCTTTTCAGCTGTGGTTGCACCTTCTATTAGAATGCCCGCTCTGTGATTACTTATTTTTTCTAATCCTATTAACTGATATTCATGATAGCATTTGTTTAGCAAAGATGCTATATTAAATACATTTATATTTAAAACCTCTATCGCCCTTTTGCCATAGCTCATTTTATCCTTTAATGTCGGTACTCTAAGATAAGAAACAGGTGCATTACCAACAGATAACACACACGGGGTATCTATTACCTGTATTAAAGTTCCTCCCTCTACCATGCTTGTAACCCTTAGTCTTTCTTCTTGACTTGGCTCTATATTAATAACCTGGGTAATACATGGCCACCCTAGCATCTCAGCAACCAACAAAGGTGTCTTTGCATTATCTCCTTCTCCGCTCTGCCTCCCTAACACAACTACATCCTGATTATTTATTTTTTCTACATACTGTGCGATAACAGCAGCAATTACTTCAGGGAAAAATCTAACATCCTCATTATTCTCGATCCGTACGGCTTTTTGAAATTTTAATGCATATAACGTCTTTAGGAACATTTCTGCTTTTTTGTCCCCTATCGTCAATGCCGTAAGCGTTAATGACTCATTAAAGCTTTCTGAATATTCAGAAAGCTTTAATGTCATTTCTAAGGCACTTTCATCAAAACAGTTTAAAATGTTTTTTACAAAGCTCACATCTACTGCTAGATTCGAATCAACTGCCCAATCTTCTTCAGACAACATTTCCAAATCAGGAACTGTTTTGAAACATACTAATATTTTCATTTTTTTATTGGAATAATGGTGCCCATGTTCATAATACCGTTTGGATCAAAAGCCTTTTTCAATGTTTCTAATATATAATAAGAGGATGTATATTCTTCTTTAATCCAATGCGTTCTGTGTTTTCCCACACCATGATGATGAACCATCGAACCACCTGCTTTTATAGTTTCTTCTACAATAATTTTGTTAATAGGATAATGATATTTCGTAATTTCTTCTTCTGGTGTTATATCAACGAGATTATAATAGTACATAAAGTACATATTTGTTCCATTCATATAACTATGAGATGAATGCCCTCCCATCATTGTAATATCTGGAATTTCTTCGCGCACCCTATTACAGCACGCCTCGTAAATATCATAAATAACATCCCAATTTCCAGAAACTTCTGTGGTGAACCCTATATTTTGCGTTTGGGCTATTTCATCTATTTCTTCTGCTATTTTTTTAGGATCCCAGTTTAAATTTTCAAACCATGTTTTAATCAATTGACTATTTACTTTTTCACACTCTGCATGCTTTTGTACAATATTTTCTATCTCCTTTGCACTTACCTCTGCTATGGCTTTAGGTCCTTCAACCATAAATACCAATACACATTTACCCTCTGCAAAATGCGAGAAATAATACTCACCATCTTCTGGGTCATATAGACGTGCAACAGAAGGTCTATAACCTTCAACCATAACTTCCCTTAGAATTTCAAAACCCGTTTTCATGCTTTCTAATGTATATCCTAAAAAGATATTGTTTTCTGGTCTATATTTAAAAATTTTAACCGTTACTTCCGTAATGTAGCAAAGTGCTCCTTCATTACCAATAATTACGTGTCTTATGTCAGGCCCTGTTGCTCTTCTAGGTACATTTTTTATCCTTGTGATTTCACCATTTGGAAATACTGTTTCCATCCCGACAACCATATCTTCAATACCCCCATAGAGTGTTGAAAGTTGTCCTATACTTCTTGTTGCAACTAAACCACCCATTTGCGCTAAAGGCTTAGATTGCGGAGAATGTGCCGTAGTATATCCTTGTTCTCTTAACATATCATCTAATACTTCAAGAGAAACGCCGCACTGACAGGTCACCATCATATTATACGTATCGACGTTAAGAATTTTATTCATTCTTGAACCATCTAGTACAACTGAATTCTCTACTACTGTTTCTAGTCCTCCTTCTGTTGCTGAGCGACCCGTTCTTGGCACGATATTTATGGTATTGTCATTCGCAAATTTCAAAACTGCCGCTATTTCTTCTGTGCTTTCAGCATAAACTACTGCTGCAGGTAGTGGTTGTGTATATACCCCACAAACATCTTCATATTTTCTAAAACGATCAATACTGCTTTCTTGTAACACTTGCTTATCTGTGATAACCTTATCAGATCCTAAAATCTTCACTAATCCCTCTACAATTTGTTCTCTTGTCAATGACATCACTATACTCTCCTTCCAAAATTCCCTTTTGTAAATACTATTTTTTAATATAATAATAAAAATTTTATTTATTCTATCCCTTGATTAAAAGCGATATACACAATCTGCGCAAACAAAAAAGAGAAAAGTAATACTTATTTATAGACATCACAATCTATAAGTAAGTTACTTTTCTCTTCGTCTCTTGGTAACTACTTTTAGTATACGCTATATATCGTTATTTGTCAAGCCGTTAGCTGAAAATCGGATACGACTTTTTAAAAATTTCATCTGTGTAATTCGTTATGTTTTTATACACATCCTCATTCATATGTTTATACAAAAACATATTTTGTTCGTTTGGCTCAAAGACATCTCTTACTTTGATCATTTTCTTCATAGCAGTTTCAAAATTTTCATACACACCTACCGCAACCGCTACGCATATAGCCGCTCCTACACTAGCTGAACCATTTACCACATTTCTTAATGCCTTAACACCAAAGACATCAGCAAATATTTGCATAAATAAATCGCTGTTAGAACCTCCCCCTGATATAATGATATTCTCCAGTTCAACACTTAATTCATCACACATTTTATCGGTATTATTTTTCATCGTGAGGGCAATTGCTTCTAAAATAGATCGGTACATATGTGCTCTGGTATGACGACCATCAAAGCCAACCATTAAACCTTTTTTATATGGCTTGTCAGAAGGTGCTAACCAATCTAAAACTGTCATTAACCCATCACTGCCAGCAGGGACTTTTTGTGCTTCTCTATTTAAATATTCTTCTGGCGACATGCCTAGCTCTTTCCCTTTTACATCGATGTCATCTCCTAAAAGGTCTTTAAACCAACTTACCGTCCACATTCCCCTGCGGATACCGTAGCTTTCATACAAATACTGGTTGGGCGCTGATGCAAAGTTAGTCCAAAAATCACTTGTTCCTTTTGGATTTTCTTCCCCCTGTATCATGGCGGCAATATACGTACCTAAGGAGATAAGTGCTGTTTTTTCCCCCATCAAACCAGCGCCTAATGCTTCAACTGCTTTATCATTAGCAGTAGCAACTACTGGAATCCCAGCAGGAACCCCTGTGCTTTGTGCTGCTTTTTCTGTTACATAACCTAAAATGGTTCCTGGCATTTGTAAATTAAATAACATTTCTTTTGGAATATTCCCTTCCTTAAACACCTCTTCATTTTCATGCCACTGCCACGTATCTGTATCTATTGGCCACTGCCCTTGGTAATTTGCTGCCGTATCATTAAACTGCTCTGTAAAACGATGCGTAATATACCCCGAGGTAGTCGTAACATACTTAACTAAATGATTCTCATGTTCATATGGTCTAGATACTCTCGCATCCATCCAACTCATTGCAGGTTGTGCAAGCGTACCATCTTCCTTTAATAAAACTCTACAAAATCGAATTGTACATAGCCCTAGTCCTATAATGTCTTCAACATTTCCTGAGAAACTATCCATCGCTCTCCTACATGCTACGGCGATAGAATCCCACAGGTCATCATCTGGATGTTCTACAACACCTGGTTTTGGTAAACACATTGGCTTGAGCGGCTGCTTACCTTCGCAAATAATGTTTCCTTCCGAATCAAAAATCACTACTTTAGAACTTTGGGAACCACCATCAATACCAATAATATATTTTTTCTTCATTGCGCTACTTCAACCTTTCTTTAATTAAAATGAAATGTACTTCTATCTTACCAAATACCCTCCATCTACTGCTAAGATATGTCCATTTACATAGTCTGAGGCTTTACTCGCTAAAAAAACAGTAGCTCCCATTAAATCAAGTGTTTCACCCCAACGATTGGCAGGAATATGGTCAAGTACTTTTTTATTTGTTTCAGGATTGCTTCTTGTTTTCTTGGTAATTTCAGTTGCATAGTATCCTGGGGCAATACCATTTACTTGAATATTATATTGGGCAAGTTCATCACAATAAGCCTTGGTAAATCCAGCTAAACCATGCTTAGTTGCTGCATAAGCAGGTGACCATTGACCCCCTAAGAATGAAAACATCGAACAGATATTAATGATTTTACCACTTTTTTGCGGAATCATTTTTTTCGCAGCTTCATGGCTTAGCTCAAAAGCAGCTGTTAAGTTTATATTTATCATCGGATCCCATTCATCTCTTCCGAATTCTAGTACTGAAGCAATTTTACAAATTCCAGCGCTATTAACCAAAATATCAACAGCCCCAAAAGCCCCTACACAGCCATCAATAATTTTTTTCGCTGCACCTTTTTCAGTTATATCAATCTTCATAAATGCCATTTTTACGCCTTCATTCTCAATTAACCTCTTTGTTGTGCCATCATCCTCCATAATGCTTGGAATGAATACATTGGCCCCACCTTTTGCTAAAGCTAAAGCAAATGCCTGCCCTAATCCTGTATTGCCACCTGTTACAATTGCATTCTTACCTTTTAACGAAAAATAATCCATTGAGAAATCAGTAATATTCACCTTGTTTCCCTCCTCTTTCTATTCGTTTTCTTCCTTTTGTTGTTTAGAAACAACATCATATTTTTGTGGTCTTTTCATAATAACTACGAGCGAAATCAAACTTAGAATACCCAAAATAAGTGCTGGGAATCCGCCTAAATAAGAAAGCATCTTAATCCCTTCTCCTCCAAATGTTGCTAAGAAAATGACTGCCATCGTTCCAATAATTGCTCCCCAAAGTACTTTAAGGTATAATGGCGCTTCTTGTTCAGCTTCTGTAATCCCCGTTGTACAAATACTCGCCATTGCATTGGTTGTTGAATCAGTTGCTGTGGCAAAGGATACAATGACTGCAATCAGATAAATAACAATGAGTAGACCCGATAATGGAAATTGGCTTAGTATCGCATAACCCGCAGCACCCGAACCTTGCTCATTCATAATGGTCAAAAGATCAACTTTTCCCGTCATTTGAAAATTAATTGCTGTACCACCTAAAACGGTCATCCATACCGCACCAAAACCTGCAGGGATAAAGAAATTCATCGTTATAATTTCTTTGATCTTATACCCATAGGAGATTCTTGCTAAAAATACTGCTGTAACAGGTGCCCATGCCATCCAATTCGTCCAATAAAAAGTTGTCCAGCCTGTAGCCCACGAATCATTTGCTGCAGCCCCAGTAAATAGTGCTTTATCAAATAGCCCTGATAAGAACCCACCAAATGCTTCTGTACCTAGGCTAAACATATATACGGTAGGACCTAGTATTACTAATACACCTATAATTAAATAATATAAATATACATTGAACTTTGCTAAAACCTTAATCCCTTTAAACAATCCTGAACCTGAAGCAGCAGTAAATAATATTGTTGTCACAATAGCAACAATAATCCATACCGTTTTATCGTTGTTAATACCTGTTAAGGCATTAATACCGCCACCCATATTCATAACAGATGTTGCAAATGATGATGCTATACCTGTTCCAATTGCAAAAAGAATAATCGCATCTACCCATCGGTCAATTTTCTTTTGATCCATTTTACCAAGGATAGGAGAGATTTCTGAACCTACACTAAAGTTTTTCTTCATGTTATAGTATGCAAATGCAAATACGATTGTAGGAACAGTATAAAAAGCATAAGGGACAAATGTCCAATGCAAGAACAGCGTTTCCATCGCAAACTTCGCTGCTTCTGCAGACATTGGCTCAATGCCTTGTGGGGGGTATGCAAGGTGCCAAATGGGTTCAGCCGTTCCCCAGAAGATAATACCCGATGCAATAGTCGTTGTTAACGTAACCGCAAACCAAGACTTTCGATCTAATAATGGTTTAGCATTAGGCCCACCTACTCTTACTTCACCTAATGGTGAAAAATACGCTAGTAGAACAATAATTAGGCAAGCAACTCCAGCTAAACTAAACATCCATCCGGATTGTATCGTCATAAAGTCTTTTGCCGCTTCTGTAACTGTCAAGAAAGTTTCTGGTGTTGCAAAATTTAAAATAATCGTTACTACCAGCAATATGAATGCTGGTAAAAATACAAACATACGAATTTTATCACTTTTTACCTGTGTACTCATTTTGTAACCTCCTAAAAATGAATGATTTGGTTTAGACACTCTTCTTACATCAAAAATGACTTGTGTATACCAATATGCATAAAAAAGCAGAGAGAAAAGCATACTTCCACACGGAAATTACTTTTCTCTCTGCTCTAGTAATTGGATATGCACAGTATACAATCGTTTTAAATGAATGTCAATAGTTTTTTTTAAAAATTTTTCATTTTTTTTTGCAATATGATTAATTAAAAGGTTTTAAACGTGTTAGTTTTTGTGTATTTTGCTAATTGACATTTTGTATTTGTTATATTTTTTCATTGACTTTTGGTATATGCTAGTGTATAATTAATATAGTTACTGCGAGAGAATAAGAGAAAAGTGACTTCCTTAGGTGGAGTCTGCTCTTCTCTTTTTTGTTGCCGTATTATTTAATTATCAATGATTGGAGGTCATATACATGATAAAAAAACCAGAAGGTAATCGCATGAAACCAATAGTTTTTTTCCCAACATTTTTTTTACTGGTACTTACTATTATTCTCAGTTTCGCAAACTATGACGCCTTCCTTAGGTTAACCACATTAGCTAAGGATTTTATGACAATACAGGCTGGCTGGCTATTTAGTCTAGCAGGTGTTGCTTGCCTAATTGTTATTGTTTTAGCGTATTTTTCACCACTTGGAAATGTTCGAATAGGTGGTCCTAACGCAAAGCCACTGCTTAAAAAATCATCATGGTTTGCAATTACTTTATGTACAACAATTGCAGCAGGCATTTTATTTTGGGGAACCGCTGAACCCATTTGGCATTTAGCCTATCCTCCCCACGGTATTGAGCCCATGTCTGCAGAAGCAGCGAAATTTGCAATGGAAACCTTATTTTTGCATTGGACGTTTATCCCCTATGCGATTTATGCTATTCCTACAATCGTATTTGCATTTGCCTATTACAATATGAAAAGAGCCTTTAGTGTGGGTTCTGAAATCTCTCCTATACTCAAAAAAAATCAGCAGCATAAATTTGATATTGTTGTAGATGCTGTTATTTTATTTGCTGTTGCAGCTGCAATCTCTGCCTCATTTGGTACAGCAGTTATGAACATGGGGGGAGGCATTAATTCTTTATTTGGCATAGATAATACGCAGGGGCTGTGGATTGTTATTACTTTAGTTGGTACAATTGCCTTTATCATCTCGTCAAGCACAGGTCTTTTCAAAGGCATTAGAATATTATCAGATTTTAATGTTTATCTATACTATATTATTATAGGTGCTCTTGTATTGCTCGGTCCAACGGTCTACATGTTTAGCCTAGGTACAGAAGCCCTTGGAGGCTTTTTATCGGGAATATTTGATAAAGCGCTATTTACTGGGGCTGCTGCAAATGATTCGTGGGCATCAGACTGGACAACTTTTTATTGGTCAAATTGGATAGCATGGGCACCTGTTACAGCAGTATTTTTAGCAAGAATCTCTTATGGGTACAAAGTAAAAGAAATAATTACTATGAATTTTTTAATCCCCAGCGCTTTTAGTGCTGTTTGGATGACTGTTTTAGGAGGTACATCTATCAACCTTCAAATGACTGGAGAATTGGATATTTTAAGCATCATGAATGAACAAGGCTCTGCGGCAGCAGGTTATGCTGTATTGGGAAGTTTGCCGGCATCCGGACTCTTAATAGGCATTTATTTACTTGCTGTCATTATTTCATTTATCACCGCTACCGATTCCACAACAAACGCAATGGCAAGTATTTGTACAAGTGGCATCACAGACGGATCGCAAGAAGCACCTTTATACATCAAGGTAATATGGGGTGTTATTGTAGGTGCCGTGGCATTAATTTTCATCGCATCACTTGGCCTTGATGGCATAAGAATGCTATCTTATTTAGGCGGATTCCCGGCATTATTCTTGGCTATTTTGAGTATTATTTCATTAGTCTATATTATGGGAAAACCGCAAAAATTCGATATCTATTCTCGTACAGATAAAGACGCTTAAAATATTGTATCTAGGCATTACCTAGCACTAGCGAGGCAGAAGATATGCTCACCGACTGTTTCATCTTATCAACAAACACACATGAGATATCTTTTGTCTTGTTTTAAAATCAAATAGACCATATATCTATATTCGTAGATGAGATTGCTGTAGCACCTGCTTTTAATGCAGCAATAACATCTTCTTTTTCACACACTAAGCCACCTGCAATAATAGGAATATTTATTTTTTCTATAATCCAAGAAATTACTTTGGGCATACAGCCAGGGAGAACTTCTATACAATCTGGTTGTGAAATTCTAACTTGTTTGCTAATATTATGAAAAGAAAGAGAATCAATTAAAAATAGCCTATGAATAGTTAAAAAGTTATATGCTTTAGCCGTTTTAATCATGGAAGCTTTTGCACTCAAAACCCCATCCGCTTTGGTATATTGTTTGAGGTATTCAACAACAACTTCTTTAGTGGAAAAGCCATCAATGAGATCTACATCAATAAAGGCTGTTTTCCCAGCGTCCTTTATTTTGCAAACAATTTCAGCAATATTTATAATACTACCATATAGTATAAAAACTATTTCACAATCAGACTTTAATACAACTTCTAACCCTTTTTCGTCCTTAATACCAGCAATTATTGGATTGTCTTCTAAAATTTCATATAAATGATTACTCATAAAAAACCTCCATTTATTATTTTGTTCCACTTTATATTATAACATATACTGTATGTATATACTATAAAAATATTTTTCATGACAACCGTTACTATTCAAATCTATAAAATATATTCATTATAATCAAAAGTGGTTAAAATAATAATTTTAATATCTTTGCGTATTTCTAAGATTTTCTCATATGAAATTCTAAAAATGATTGTTAGTATTTATTTGCTTTATTTGTCAATAACTATCTCTAATACCCGCACTACTTTTTCAGGCTCTATCCGAAAAGAACTGCCCTTACCTTGATAAAAACCATGCTGTCTAATCATATGTATACTAAGTGCCGTCCAGCACATACTTTCATTTGTCTTTTGATTGGTCACACAAACAACTTCTTTTGGATACATCCCTGGGTGCCCAAACGGACACGGCATTTTTCCTCTGCTGCTTTCTACCGTAACTTGCAGGAAATCTTTGTATAACACTGGGTTTCCAAAAGCCTTTTTCCCTTCATGCATAACTTTTTCCATTACATCTGCAACTTGCGCATGCGTAACCCCCAAATGCGCCACGGTCTTTGCGTCTTCATTTAATATATCTTGTAAGTTTCTTTTATCATCTCCTAAAAATCCTATGTTACTTATACTGCCCGGCTGCATTTCCAATTGAGCTTTCGCTAAATATGGGCTTTGCTTCATGTCTTTTTCCTCCCCTCATTTACAGTCCTAAAATTTATCGTAAAAAATGCTTTCTTTTGGCATCCCTTTAGTCTCTAAGACGCTTACACAGGCATCAACCATACCCGGACTACCGCAAAGATATGCTTCTGTATTGGCTCCATCTTTTATATATCTATCTGCCACTTCGGTGATAAGCCCTGTCTCTCCTTGCCAATTATCTTCTGGTTTGGGCGCTGATAGTGCGGGCACAAATTGAAAATCTGGCAGCGTTTTTTCAAAATGCTGCATTTCTGCTTGATAGTATAGATCTTGCTTGCTAACACACCCAAAGAAAAAGGTGGTCTTACGATGTATCCCTTGTTCTGCCATCTGGTGGAGAATCGATTTAATAGGTGCAAGCCCCGACCCCCCAGCAATACAAATCACTTCTTTTTGTGTATCTCTTAAATAAAAGTCACCATACGGACCATTGAGTGTAATGGTATCCCCTTGCTTTAAATAATCAAAAACATACGTAGTGCAGATTCCTTGTGGCACCTTTCTAATAATAACCTGTATTTCATCTTTATGGGAAGGTGTTGATGCAATCGAATAGGCACGGTATACTTCTTCTTTTACTTTTGCATATCGAGGCGTCTTAATCTGTATATATTGTCCTGCTTTAAAGTCCATGATTTGTTCGTCTGCAAGTTTTAGATAAAGCGTTTTTATATCATGTGTTAAGTCTTCTATTTTCTGCACCGTTACATTATAGGATTTAATAGCAAAAAGTGCTTTGGGGATTTGAATTTTTATATTTTCCCTAACCTTTACCTGACAAGATAAACGAATATTTTTATCTAATTCCTCTGCTGCAAGGTAGGGCTTTTCAGTAGGCAAAAGAGGTCCTCCGCCTGACAAGACAGCGACTTTACATAGCCCACAGCTTCCTCTTCCTCCACAAGCAGAAGGGATAAAAATGCCCTGCTCATTTAACGTAGATAGTAAGCTACCGCCACCTTTTACTTCTAGCTTTTTGTCATCATTGATGTCAATCACACATGTGCCATAATTTAATATATATCGCTCAGCAATGGTTAATATCGCTGCTAAGAGTACTGTGATTGTTGATATCACCGCTACCGTTATCAGTATTTGCATATACATCCCCCACTTTTATTTTAAGTTCTACTCAGGCATATATGGATTACCTCCATGCTAATTCGTCGGCATCAATTCCCCTTCATGGTCAGCGATGCCATATATACCTAAGTGGTAACGTTTTTTCTATCACTGAATGTTCGCAATCCCTGAAAATCCAATAAAAGCCATTGCGATAAGCCCTGTTACAATAAAAGCAAACCCAGGTCCCCTTAGGCCTTTGGGCACATTATTTTCGTTTACCTTGCTTCGTATGCCCGCAAGTGCTAATATTGCTAGCGTCCAACCAATACCACCACCTGCACCGTATGCGACTGACTGTATAAAGCTATATTCACGAATCACCATAAAAAGCGAAACCCCTAAGATTGCGCAGTTTAC
>SKGK01000066.1 GCA_007117465.1 Clostridia bacterium
AAATTGATGATAAAATCAAAAATGCCATCACGTTTAAATCCTTTAACCTACAAAATAGCTTTGTGTTTCTAGGCCAATTTGATGTGATTTTTTGCAGGTATGTACTTATTTATTTTGCAAATATGTTAAGAGAAGAAATTTTTAATAAATTATCCACAACCATAGAAAAAGAAGGGACATTGATTATTGGTGCTTCAGAAATTTATCATCAGTTAGATCTCTTTTTTGATATGAAGCACCATACTCAGGGAACGTATTATATGAGGAGGGAAACAAATGAAGGTACTTACAGTCGATGATTCTTCAGTAGTTCGAAAAATTATTAGAGGAGCAGTAGAAGTATTAGAATATCAGCTATTAGAAGCGGAAGATGGGTATGAAGCACTAGATATTCTTGAAAAACAATATGTCGATGTTAAACTCATACTTTTAGATTGGAATATGCCAGGTATTAATGGTTTTGAATTATTAAAAAGCATAAAAGAAAATAAAAAATATAAAAAAATTCCTGTGATGATGGTTACAACAGAAAGCGAGAAAGAAAATATTATTCAAGCAATCCAAGCAGGGGCATGTCACTATTTAGTAAAACCATTTACAATGGATGAACTGACCAAAAGAATGCTTGAATGTGTTGGAAAGGGAGAGGTATGATGTGTAAGCACTATAATGATGACTATATAGATGAAATACCTGGTGATGTTTTTACAGAGGCGCTTTATAATGTCGTCTATACCATGACAGGTTTTAATGTAGAAAAAAAAATAAGTGAAGAAGAAGTTGAAAAGAAACCAAGCCGTGATATTGTAGGTGCAATGGTATTAGCAGGGAAAAAAAATATGGTATTAGTGGTTAGCGTCAATAAAGCTACAGCGAGCCTTCTTGTCTCATATATGACAGGGATGGATTTAACAGAACTAAAAGAGGAAGATTTGCATGACGGCATTACGGAGTTTGCCAATATGGTAGCAGGTTCAGCAAAAGTGATGCTAACAGATACTGTTTTTTCATATAAGCTTACATCGCCTTTTGCTGTAGTGGGGGAGAATATAGGTATTATTTCAAAAAAGAGTGTGATGCAATATTGTCAAACATTTTGTGCAAATGAAGTTGAAATTAAGATTCAAATATTTAGTTTTTAGGAGGGTTACGATGTCAAAGAGAGTATTAATAGTGGATGATTCACCCATGATTCACAACATGTTAAGAAAAACACTTGAGGGTAATGGATATGAGGTTTGTGCAGATGCTTCAAACGGACGTGAAGGAGTACATCTTTATGAAAAACTACAACCAGACATCGTTTTTATGGATATTACGATGCCGATTATGGATGGAATAGAAGCGGTAAAATGTATCAAAGACAAATACAAGGAAGCAAAAATCATTATGCTCACTGCCATGGGGGATGAAGAAATTATGTCGCAGGCAGAAGAGGCAGGGGTAGATATTTTTTTAAAAAAGCCATTTAATGATTTTAAAATTATTAGTGCAATTGCGAATATAGTATAATGAAAGGAGCTTTATATATGGACTAAAGGCTTATTGAACCTTTTGTGGAAAGCACAAAAACGCTGTTAAAGGATATGACAGGGATTGATATTGTAAAAATGAGTGTTCCTACTGAACAAGTAGGAGAGGTTGATTCTATGGGAGTGTGTACGACGATTACGTTTGCAGGTAAATGCAAAGGCAGATTTATGATTGATATGCCCCCCGAATTGGCACTTGCAATGGTAAGTAATATGAGTGGAGAAAAAATGGACAGCATAAAATATAAATTGTTTTTAGCGGGTATTGCCGAGATGAACAATATTATTGCAGGTGATGCAAATACGGTTTTAAATAACCAATATGCACTAGGTCTTCGGCTTGCACCACCGATTGTTTTTACAGGGAAAAATATGATAGTGGCTACAGCTAAAATGGATGCCGTGTTTATTGAAGCTAGTACCGAGCTTGGTCCTATTAAGATTAATATCGCTTTTGAAGGAGGGATTGAGGTATGAATGCAAAGTATGTAAATCCTTTTCTTAAAGCGGTTGAACACGTATTAGGACAATTTGGAATTGTAGATATCACTAAAAAGTCACTGCAAACAAAAGAAGATATGAGTATTGAAAGTGATGTAACTGCTTTTGTGGGGGTTGTAGGAGATATAAGAGGGAATGTCGCATATGCATTTTCTGAGGAAACAGCGAAGAAACTGGCCTCTGCCATGATGATGGGGATGCCTGTCGAAGCATTAAATGATATGACAAGGAGTGCGTTAGCAGAACTTTCAAATATGTTTACAGGCAATGCGGCTGCAATATTTGAAAGTGAAAAATGCCATTTAGACATTACACCGCCTTCACTCGTGGTGGGAGAAGAGGTTTTGTTTGTATTGAGTTTTTTTCAAACATTAACAGTATCAATAGACACAGCGATTGGCACGATTGACATTCATATTGGACTTGAGGTATAAGGAGGTATCATGAAAAATATTTTAGTTGTAGATGATGTAATGGTTAATAGAATGCTTGTGAAGAAAATTCTATTAAATGCACTAGAAGACATTAATATTTTAGAAGCAGAAGATGGTTTTAAAGCAATGAAGATCATTGCTCAAAATGATATTAGTGTGGTTATTTTAGATGTGATGATGCCAGACAAAGATGGGATTGAAGTATTAGAAGAGATAAAGACTTCGCCGAAATATAAAAATATATCTGTTATTATGTGCTCTGCCATACATGATATAGAGAAAGTGAAAAAAGCACTTTCATTAGGAGCCATGGATTATTTCACCAAACCTCTTACGCAAGAACAGATTGCTATTCGATTGCCCTTAAAAGTGAGAAATGCACTTGAAAGTTACCAGCAAAAACGGGAGCTAATTCAATTTTATGAACATATAAAAGAAGAAATGCAGCTTGCCGAGGAACTTCAAAAATCGATGATTGCTGAGTATTTAAACTTTGAATCGATTACAATGTATGGTAAGTATATTCCTTGTGAAGGTATTGGGGGAGATTTTTATATTTGCAAACAGTTGCAGGGCAAAGTGTGGTTTATGATTGCTGATATTGTAGGACATGGGATTGCAGCGGCAATGATTTCAACCATGCTAAATGTTATATTTAGCAGGAGTATACAAATTCATAAAACCCCAGGCGCAGTTTTAGAGAATATTAATGATGTTTTATTTGAAGTGTTTAATGGTTCGCGGTATGGTATTATATCCGCTTTTGTTGGATGTATAAATGAAGATACACTCGCGTATTCTAATGCCGGGCATCCATACCCAATCTTATATAGAGAAACGCTAGAGAGTGTAGAGGAAATATCTATAAATGGATTTTTGCTAGGTATGTTTGAAAACATAAAATATGAAACGTTAAACACACGTATTGGTAGTGGTGATACAGTTGTTTTATATACTGACGGTATTATCGGGAAAGAAAATGAATATGTAAATTGTGAATCCGTGCATACTTTTTGCATCAAGCACAAACAGTATTTTGCAGATAACATACAAGCATTGATAAAAGAGATGATTCCTTTTTTTCAAAATCAAAATGGTGGAAAGTATATAGATGATGTAGCCGTAATGATAATCAAAAAAACTTAGCATACCGGGAGTGTGGTTAGTTGAAAACCTAGTCAGGCAAATACATTTAATTATAAAAAGAGATGGGGCGATTCTTATTAAACACCAAGCGCAGTTTAATGCAAATTTTAAAAATGTTGATGATGAGGTAAACAAAATAACCAATATTGTTTTAAAAGAATTGCCACAAGTGACTCAAATGTTTCTTTTTAATATTGACTTTATACTAAGAGAACTTTTTAATAACGCAGTAGAGCATGGCAACAAGATGAACTGTCACAAAAAAGTAAGCTATCAGATAGAAATTTGTAAAGAAGCAATAGATATTAAGGTGTGTGATGAAGGAAAAGGATTTTTGTTTGAAGACACATTTTTAATGGCAGAACAAGAAGACATATTCCGACAGAGAAACAGAGGCCTAAAAGCAATAAAAGACTTAGGTATTATATTAAAAATTCATAAAGGGTGTGTGTGTGCAAAAATAAAAGTAAGTAAACCAAACAGGTCAAATGAAAAGGAGAGGTATTTTATGGAGTTTAGTCTAATAGAGGATCAATTGATATGCAAAATAACAACAAATCTTGTAGCAACAAATATAAAACCAATGATTGAAGAATTACAAGAAGCGCTTGAACAAAACGAAGGCTACCATCTATTGCAGTTAGATTTATCGATGTCAAAAAATATAGATTCGATGGGTGTTACCTTCTTAATAGGCACGTTTAAAACCCTTTTAAATCAAGGAAAAAAAATGCAACTCGTGGGTGTTTCGGAAGGAATGCTTCATCTTTTTAAGGTGATGAAGTTAGATGAAATATTTGAAATTGTAAAAGGATAAAAGGAGGTGGCGGATTTGATTCAAAACCAAGAATTTATCCAAGAGTTTGTTGATGAAGCGAAAAACCATGTTGAGAAAGTGGAAGCAGCGCTAGTTAATAAAGAGACGTTGACAGATGAGGATACGATTCATACTATTTTTAGAGCGGTTCATAGCATAAAAGGAACGGCTGGTTTTTTCGGACTCAAAAATATCGTATCTATTGCACATGCGATGGAGAATATTTTTGGTCAAGTAAGAGAAGAGAGGTTTGCGTTAAATGATAATCATATAGATGTATTGCTTACTGCCAATGATTGTCTAAAAGATATGATAACAGATGTTTTTAGCAGTGAGGAGCAAGTG
>SKGK01000118.1 GCA_007117465.1 Clostridia bacterium
CGCTTACAGGACGTTCATTGCCGCATGCGATGATGATGATGATACCAGAGCCTTGGTCTAAGCATGAAGCTATGGATGAGCAAACGCGAGCGTTTTATGAATATCACAGTTGTTTGATGGAGCCATGGGATGGACCGGCTGCTATAGGTTTTACCGATGGGACAATTGTTGGTGCGGTACTTGATAGGAATGGTTTGCGACCATCAAGATATTATGTAACGAAAAATGATAAGCTTATTCTTGCCTCTGAAGTAGGGGTGCTTGAAATTCCACATTCTGAAGTGAAATATAAGGGACGGCTCAAGCCAGGACGTATGCTTTTAGTAGATACAAAAAAAGGACAGATTATTACAGATAAAGAATTGAAGCAAAGAATTGCCTCAGACAAACCTTACCGCAAATGGATAAAAGAGAATCTAATTAAAATAGAAGATTTACCACTGCCTTCATATGATACACCAGCTGAAAAGGCATCTTTATTGACAAGGCAGAAGGTATTTGGCTATACGTATGAAGATTTAAATATCTTAATTGAGCCAATGGCAAAAGATGGGATCGACCCTGTTGGCGCAATGGGAACCGATACGCCACTAGCTGTATTGTCTGAAAAGCCCAAATTGCTTTATGAATATTTCAAACAGTTATTTGCGCAAGTTACCAATCCACCGATTGACGCGATTCGGGAAGAAATTGTAACGGCAACAGAACTACGTATTGGTACGCGAAGTAATTTATTAGACCCACAGCCGGAAGGATGCCGGCAACTAGAAGTGAAACAACCCATTTTGACAAATGAAGCGCTTGAAAAGATTAGAAATATCGATTTGCCAGGATTTAAAGCAGTGACTGTGCCTATATTATACGATGCTAAAGCAGGTGGTGTTGGTCTTGAAAAAGCCATGAATGAACTTTTTGAATTAGCAAATGAGGCTTATAATGAAGGTGCTAATATTTTGGTGCTATCAGACAGAGGTATTAATAAAGAACAAGCGGCTATTCCTGCACTCCTTGCAGTATCAGGCTTACATCATTATTTATTGCGAAAAGGAATACGTACGCAAGTAGATATTGTACTTGAGTCTGGTGAGCCAAGGGAAGTGCATCATTTTTGTACATTGATTGGGTATGGGGCAACAGCAATCAACCCCTATTTAGTGTATGAGACGATTGAAAAGATGATTGGGCAAAAAATACTCAGCGATACGGTTTATAAAGAAGCAGTAAGCAATTATATCAAAGCAGTAGTCAAAGGTATTATAAAAGTGTTATCAAAAATTGGTATCTCTACGATACAGAGCTATCATGCTGCGCAAATATTTGAAGGCCTTGGCATTTCAAAATCAGTCATAGAAAAATATTTTACGTGGACACCTTCTAGAATTGAAGGGATTGGATTAGAGGAGATTGATCAGGAAGTTAATCTACGACATGAGAGTGCTTTTCAAGAGCATATGGCAGCAGAAGATCCATTAGATACTGGAGGAGAAATGAAATGGAGGAAAAATGGAGAATATCATTTGTATAACCCTGAAACCATTCATAAGATTCAGTATGCATGTCGTACGAATGACTATAACCTGTATAAAGAATATGCAGCGCTAATTAACGGAGAGTCACAAAAACGCTGTACCATTCGCAGCTTATTTGCGTTTGACTATAGCAAAGCACAGGCAATAAGCATTGATGAAGTAGAATCAGTAGCATCTATATGCAAAAGATTTAAAACGGGTGCGATGTCTTATGGTTCTATCAGTAAAGAAGCGCATGAGGCGTTGGCAATTGCGATGAACAGATTAGGTGGTAAGAGTAATACTGGAGAAGGTGGAGAAGACCCGGTAAGATTTAGACCTGATGAAAACGGAGACTCGCGTTGTAGTGCTATTAAACAGGTAGCTTCGGGAAGATTTGGGGTGAGTAGCCATTACCTTACTAATGCAAAAGAAATTCAAATTAAAATGGCACAAGGGGCAAAACCTGGAGAAGGAGGACAATTGCCAGGTAAAAAGGTGTATCCGTGGATTGCGAAAGTTCGTAATGCTACTCCTGGGGTAGGACTTATTTCACCACCACCTCATCATGATATTTATTCGATAGAAGATTTGGCACAATTAATCTATGACCTAAAGAATGCAAATAGGGATGCGCGCATTAATGTAAAGCTTGTTTCTAAAGCTGGGGTAGGAACTATTGCAGCGGGGGTTACAAAAGGAAAAGCAGATGTCATTCTCATTAGTGGATACGATGGAGGAACTGGTGCTTCGCCGAGAACGAGTATTAGACATGCAGGACTACCATGGGAATTAGGATTAGCGGAAACGCATCAAACGTTACTTCTTAATAATCTAAGAGATAGGGTTGTATTAGAAGCAGATGGGAAGCTACTTACAGGCAGGGATGTGGTGGTAGCGGCACTGCTTGGCGCCGAAGAGTATGGTTTTGCGACAACACCGCTGATTATATTAGGATGTATAATGATGCGTGTTTGCAACTTAGATACATGTCCAGTAGGCGTAGCAACACAAAACCCCGAACTGCGAAAACTGTTTAAGGGTCAACCAGAGTATATAGTAAACTATTTTGCGTTTATTGCCCAAGAAACAAGAGAATATATGGCGCAAATGGGCTTTCGAACTATTGATGAAATGGTGGGGAGAACAGACAGGATTATAGAAGCTAAAGCGGACAAGCATTGGAAGGCAAAAGGGGTAGATGTATCAGCGATCTTATATCAACCTAAAATAGATGCAGGCACAAGTCGATATTGCATAGCAGCGCAAAATCATGCATTAGAAAGCACTTTAGACATGCAAAGATTAGTGGAGATATGTAAACCAGCAATTGAAAAAAAAGAAAAAGTAAGTGCTACATTATCTATTAATAATACAGATCGTGCGGTTGGCACCATCATTGGTAATGAAATTTCAAAGTGTTATGGGTCGGAGGGGTTATTAGAGGATACAATATCTTTGCATTTTAAAGGTTCTGCAGGCCAGAGTTTTGGTGCTTTTACACCTTCTGGGATGACATTTATGTTGGAGGGAGATGCCAACGATTATGTCGGAAAAGGTCTGTCGGGAAGTAAAATGGTGATATATCCTTCGAAAGCGGCGAGTTTTAAAGCAGAAGAAAATATTATTATTGGAAACGTAGCCTTTTATGGTGCAACAGCTGGAGAGGCATATGTTAGTGGTGTGGCAGGAGAGCGTTTTTGTGTCAGAAACAGTGGTATACATGCGGTGGTTGAGGGTGTAGGAGACCATGGCTGCGAATATATGACAGGAGGAAAGGTCGTTGTGCTAGGAAGTGTTGGGCGAAACTTTGCTGCGGGCATGTCTGGTGGAATTGCCTATGTTTTAGATGAAAGCGATAACGTTATTAGTAGATGTAATCAAGAGATGGTTTTGCTTGAGCGCATTACAGACCCACGAGAGTCCGATGTAGTGAAAGAGCTAATACAGCGGCATGCAACATATACCTCTAGCATGCTTGCAAAAAAAGTATTAGCGAATTGGGAAAATATGCTACCTCGCTTCATAAAAGTGATTCCAAAAGATTATAAACGAATGATGGCAGCGATTGAGCATGCACAAAAAAGAGGGTTAAGTGGTGAAGATGCCTTAATGGCAGCTTTTGAAGAGAACCACAAAGATGAATCAAGAACAAGTGGCAATTAAGGAATAGGCTTATAGAGGGGAGAAATACCATGGGTAAACCAACAGGATTTATGGAGTATCAACGTAAACTGCCGAAGGATCGGCCGGAGTTAGAACGTATTAAAGATTGGGATGAGTTTCATTTAGCATTTGAGGATGAGGAACTAAAAATACAAGCTTCTCGTTGTATGGACTGCGGTATACCTTTTTGTCATTCAGGGATACTTCTAAACGGTATGGCTTCTGGTTGTCCGGTGTATAATCTAATTCCTGAATGGAATGATTTAATATATAAAGGGTTGTGGGAAGAAGCATATTATCGTTTAGAAAAGACAAATGATTTTCCAGAATTTACAGGAAGAGTATGCCCTGCGCCGTGTGAAGGTTCGTGTACAGATGGTCTTAATGGTGATCCTGTAACCATCAAAAATATTGAATATCAAATTATTGAAAAGGCTTTTAAAGAGGGATGGGTCAAGGCAAAGCCACCTGCTGTGCGTACAGGGAAAAAGGTTGCAGTGGTGGGCTCAGGACCTGCTGGGCTAGCATGTGCTGTTCAACTAAATAAGGCGGGACACGAGGTGACGGTATTTGAACGTGCTGATCGCCCGGGTGGACTTTTAATGTATGGTATTCCAAATATGAAGCTGGACAAAAAAATTATACAGCGTCGGATTAATTTAATGAAGGCAGAAGGGGTTAAATTTGTCACAAATACGGAAATAGGCACTGATTATTCAGCAAAAAAACTTAAAGATGAATTTGATGCAGTGGTGCTCTGTGGCGGTGCAACTAAGCCAAGAGATCTGCCTATAGAAGGTAGAGAGCTTGAAGGTATTCATTTTGCAATGCCATTTTTACATGCTAACACCCAGAGTTTGCTTGATTCAAGACATAAAGATGGAAAATATATTACAGCAAAAGGAAAGAGTGTGATTGTGATAGGGGGAGGAGATACGGGTACTGATTGTGTGGGTACTTCTTTGCGTCATGGTTGTAAAAGTGTTGAGCAGTTTGAGATTATGCCAAAGCCACCAGAAGAAAGGATCGACAGTAATCCATGGCCACAGTGGCCTAAGGTTTATCAATTAGATTATGGTCAGCAAGAGCGAAAGGC
>SKGK01000203.1 GCA_007117465.1 Clostridia bacterium
AAACCAGCGGGGAATACTTCCCCTGCACCCCTTAATTTATATAGATGCATCTATATAAATTACTTAGAGTCTATTAACGCAGCGAAGGAGAAGCAGCATCTACTGTTTGAGCGTTAGCGAGTTTGATGTAGCCCGTAGCAAGTTTATAGGCTCTTAGCCTTGTAGCACAGTGATCGGAATAATATTCTTCAACTAAATTTTATGCATCCTTAATTTTTAAAATGTTTGAAATCTTCTTTAAATTGTAGTAATATAAGAGGAAAGTATTAAGTTTACAAAATATGATGCATTTACAGCGAGGTATAAAAAGAATGAATAAAAATATAGATGCTACAAAGGGAAGTATTTCTGAAAGTATTTTAAAGCTTGCGTGGCCCATTATTGTGGTAAATCTTGTGCAGGTGATTTATAACTTTGCAGATACTTTTTGGGTAAGTCGACTTTATAATAGTACAGAGGCGATTGCAGCAGTTACCATTACATTTTCTCTTGTGTTTGTGCTTATTTCACTAGCTGGGGGATTAGCGGTTGCGACAGGCACACTTTCCTCTCAGTTTTTTGGTGCGGGACAATATCGTAAAGTAGAAGATGTGGCGTATACGTCTATGATTTTGATGGGGGGATTTTCGATTATCATTAGCATAGTAGGCATTGGGTTTAATAGGCAGCTACTGAGTCTTCTCAATACGCCTGATAATGTTATGCCGTATGCGATTCAATATTTTAACATTATGATGGGCGGTATGCTATTTATGTTTTCCTTTTTTTTGCTTAGTGGTGTTTTAAGAGGAATTGGAGATACCCATACACCGATGGTTATTGGCGTTATATCAGGTGTGTTAAATGTTATATTAGATCCACTAATTATGTTTGGGATAGGGCCTTTTCCAGCACTAGGGATCAGAGGAGCGGCTTATGCTACGGTTATATCAAAAGGGGTAGTGTCTATATACCTACTTTATGTACTATTTAAGGGGAAGCTAAATTTAAAGCTGAAAGTGAAAAATATCAAGATGGATATGGGAATTGTAAAGCAACTTGTAAAGATTGGTCTGCCGGCAGGCATAACACAAGTGGTCATCTCTATGGGCGGCATTGTGATTATGGGAAGGGTTAATATGTTTGGTGATATTGCAGCGGCTGCCCATGGAATTGGACAAAGACTTGATTCACTACTTTTTATGCCTGCGATGGGCTTTAATCAAGCGGCTGCTATTGCTGTTGGCCAGAATTTAGGAGCAGGCGAAAGAGAAAGGGCCAAACAAAGCGGTGTATATGCGATTAAAGTTACATTTTATACTTTAATTGCAATTAGTGCCTTTTTATTTGTTTTCCCAGAACTATTTTTAAGGATTTTCTCAAATGAACAGGAAGTTATTGCGTTAGGAGTATACTACGTAAGATTTTTGACAGTGGCGTTTGCTTTTGTAGGTTGTAGGATTGTAATGAATGGGATTTTCCAAGGTGCGGGTGCTGCTTTTTTATCTATGGTACTTAGCATCGTATCACTTTGGGGCCTTCGTATCCCACTGGCATATTTATTTTCATATACTGCGTTAGGGGTAAGAGGATTATGGTTAGGGGTAGGTGTATCTTTTGTGATTAGTGCATTTGTGATGTATATATGGTTTAAAAAAGGCACATGGATGGATAAGGCGATCGTTAAGAAGGAGAGTGATTGATAATTAATAATTAACAATTACATACGTCAGTGTAATCCATAATATGGAATGATTAATAAAGTAGCGAAGTAATCTTAGGGACGGATTGTGATGATTGCGTAGTGAAACGAAGCACTGAAAGGAAATCAGCAGAACCGTACCCTATGATTATGTGGAAGAAAATGGAAATATATAGTTTGAACTGACGCCTATGAATTAATAATTATTGATAAAAGATAAATAATAAAAGAAAGTATGTAGTTGGGAAGTTGGTTAGGAAAACGTTATAATAGAAAGGGAGAATGTTATGCGTAAGGTATTTGTTGTTTTTATGATGATTGTGATTGTATTATCCATAAGTACGGTAGGATTTGCTTATAGACAGGCGATGATACCAGAAGAGTATCAATTGACATTGTATCGAGGAAGGGTATTAGGGGTTGAAGAAGTTACATTAGAAGGGTTTGGCAATAGTGACGCAAGCTTTCTTACCCAAGTTGCAGATGTTAAAATTCTCAACAAAGAGTACCGGGGGGAAATTGTAGAAATTACCAATACTTTATCGGGAGACTCGCTTTATGATATTGAGCTTAAGCGCGGTGATGTTGTTTCGGTCTATTTATATGAGGGTCACACAGGAGAAAGCGCTTTTTATCTGATGGGCTATGAAAACTCGGGATATATGCTTCAGATGATTGGTATATTTTTGTTGTTTTTGGTCATTATAGGAGGATGGAAAGGTGTAAGAGCCATTGTATCATTAAGTGTGATTATAGCTCTTATTATATATGTGATGGTTCCTATGCTGCTAGCTGGATACAATGCCATTTTAATTGCTTTTGGTATATGTGCTGTCGCTACAATGCTGACCTTAATCATTATCTCTGGTTGGAATAAAAAGACACAGGCGGCGATTGTGGGAACCGTTGGTGGCATTATAGTGAGTAGTATCATAGCATATATTTATGGAACACTTACAAGACTGACAGGTCTTAGTAGTGGAGACGCCCAGATGCTGTTGTATCTTCCGCAGGATGTGCAGTTCGACTTTCGAGGACTGTTATTTGCAGGTATCTTGATTGGTGCACTAGGAGCAGTAATGGATGTTTCTGTTTCAATTGCTTCCGCATTAAATGAGTTATCAGAAAGCACCCCTGAACTACCTTTTAAAAAGATTTTTAAGTATGGGATGGCAATCGGAAAAGATATCATGGGGACAATGACCAATACCTTAATACTTGCTTATACTGGGACATCATTGCCCATTATACTGGTGTTTATTGGTTTTCAAAAGACAATAGATGAAATTGTTAATCTTCACTCCATTGTAGTGGAAATTGTACGTGCACTAGCAGGGAGTATGGGATTATTATTTGCTATTCCAATTACAGTGGTTAGTTATGCATTGTTAAATAAAAGGCAGAAAAGCGAGAAAGTTATGCAGTTGGACAGTTAGTCATTTGGAAAGGGAAGGAGAAGAGATATATGAGAACAACATTAAATCACATATTGAAACAGCATAGCTAATTAATAAAGAGTTTGAATCATTATTAGCAACGATAAAATCAACGATTGATGTTTTTTAAAATTCAAATATTAGAGTGAGAAAGATAGGATGATTCGCTTTTTAAAAGCAGTCATCCTATATTAATTTTGTAATAAGCATTTTTTCTTAAAAATAGGATATATATTTATATGTATTGTACGATAAAATTTGATACAGTAATATTAAAAACATATCAAAAGCTAGCACGATGCTAAAATAAAAAGGATGGTGTAATGGATGGCGGTAAGAGAAACAGATCATAAGAACTTAAATCTTGCTCAGCTGCAGCGGGATATTATAAAAGGAAAGGCCGACGGGAAAATCTTATGGCAACCTAGAATTGCGTGTTGGTATGATGATAAGATTTATACAGGTGAAAAATTGCCAGATGAATTAGAAGGATTAACATTACCAGAGATTTATACAAAGATTGGATGCTCTAATAGAATTTATGATTATAATGCTTGTTTTGTCAAAGAAAACGACTCGCGTGTAAAGGTGCATGAGAAAAAGTTATCAGCATTAGAAACAGCATATACCATTGAAACGCCTGTAGGCTCGGTGAATTCGATTGTAAGAGCTAATGATTCTAATGGCGGAACATATCCTAAAAAGTGGTTTGTTGAAAATGAAGAGGATATGAAAATACTGATGTGGATGGAAGAAAGATGTACATGGAGATGGGATAAACAAAAATATCAAGAGTTATTAAAAACATGGGGAGATATTGGCGCGCCTGCCATGTTTATGCCAAGAGTAAATGTGCAGCATTTATATCATGATGTGATGGGCGTCGAAGCTGGAATATTTGCTATCTATGATTATCCTGAAATGGTAGATAAGTATTTTAAAGTATTAGCAGAAAGTCACGAACGAATGATAGCAGTTATTAATGATTCACCCATTGAATTTATTAATTTTGGTGATAATCTTCATTGTGGAACGCTACCGGCAGATTTATTTAAAAAGTATGTACTACCTGTATATCAAAGCAGAAATGAACTTTTGCATAAAGCGGGGAAATTTACTTCTTCCCATTGGGATGGAGATACAAAAGGACTTCTACCTTTTGCCAAAGAATGCGGATTCGATGGCATTGAAGCTATTACACCAAAGCCACAAGGAGATATTACCATTGAAGAAATAAAAGAGGTGCTAGGGGATGACATTTTTCTTATCGATGGCATTGCAGCAGTATTATTTAATGATACTTACCCAGTGGAAGAGCTTGTAGCGCAGACAAAGCAAATTATTGATTTGTTTGGTTCTAAACTAATATTAGGAATATCGGATGAGATGCCCTCTCAGGGTGATATCGAGCGCATAAAGATAGTAGGACAAATAGTAGATGAGTATAATTTTCAAAATAGTAAGCATTTATATAATGGGAGTGATAATAGTGAACGGTAGAGAGAGGCTTGAAGCTGTTTTTGAAGGAAAAATTCGTGATAAAGTGCCTCATTTTGAATTGGTTTTCCAACTTTTAAAAGAGGCTTTTAATAAAAAAATGGCCAAGTTAT
>SKGK01000113.1 GCA_007117465.1 Clostridia bacterium
ATACAAACTCAGGGCATCTATTTATAAGGCACTTCTCATATTATATGCTGCAACGGCATATTTTTTAAAAATTCTTAACGGAATTTGTGTTTGAAAAAAAATTTCATGCGATAGCCGTGCCTAGACATTTTTAAGCGTTGACAATAGCTTATCATTATGATAAAATACTCAGGTAGCCGCACAAGTCAGGTTTTTAAAGGTTTATCCTACCTGCAGCTTGGCGAGACTGGATTGAGGAGGTGCGAAAAATGTACGCAATTATAGAAACTGGAGGCAAACAGTATAAAGTGCAAGAAGGAGACGTTGTTTTTGTTGAAAGACTTGCATCAGAAGAAGGAAGTACTGTGAATTTTGATAAAGTAATCGCTGTTTCTGGAGAAAATGGTATCAACTTAGGAACTCCTGTTGTAGAAGGCGTTTCCGTAGATGCAAAAATATTATCTCATGGAAAAGATAAAAAGATTATTGTATTTAAGTACAAGCCAAAAAAAGGTTACCGTAAAAAGCAAGGTCATAGACAACCTTATACAAAAGTGCAAATTGATAAAATTAATGCCTAAGAATTGGACTTGAAGTTATGACTACAGTAGAGATTTATAGAGATGCAGATAAAAAAATTATTGAGTATAAAGTATATGGACATTCAGGCTATGCTAAAGTGGGAAAAGACATTGTGTGTGCAGCAGTTTCGTCAATTATGCAGACTGCAGCTTTAGGTCTTGGGAAAGTTGCAAAGATTGAAGTTAAGTACACCATTAAAGAAAGCTATTTTGAGTGTTTGTTACCACAAAATCTTGATTGTCATAAAAGAGAGCAAGCAGATATTATTCTCGAAACAATGATTATAGGTGTAAAATCATTTGAAGAGCAGTATAGAAAGTATATTCGTATAGTGGAATTGGAGGTGTAACAGGATGTTTAAAATAAATATTCAGCTTTTTGCCCACAAAAAAGGGGTTGGAAGTACTAGAAACGGCCGTGACAGTGAAGCGAAACGATTGGGCGTAAAACGCGCAGATGGTCAATTTGTTTTAGCAGGCAATATTCTAGTTAGACAAAGAGGAACCAAAATTCATCCAGGTAACAATGTGCAAAAAGGTAGTGACGATACGCTATTTGCAGTAGTAGATGGCAAAGTGAAATTCGAAAGAAAAGGCAAAGATAAAAAACAGGTGAGTGTTTATCCAGCAGCACAATAAGTTAAAAATGTAAAAAGAAAATCTCAGATATTGGTCTGAGATTTTCTTTTTACATGAAAACTATTTAAATTACATATCATATACGTCAGTTTAAGCCATAATATGGAATGATTAATAAAGTAGCGAAGTAATCTTAGGTACCCTATGATTATGTAGCGGAATATGGAAATATATAGTTTGAACTGACGCCTATGAATTACATATATAAATATATGATTAAAAATTAATAATGAAAAGAATAAATGCAAAAGATATGAAAGTAAGAAGCATAAAAAATATTTGAATTTTTTGAAGATACTAATAAATATATTGAGGTGATAGTAGATGTTTGTAGATTCAGCGAAAATACATATAAAAGCGGGAAATGGTGGAAATGGAAGTGTTTCTTTTCGAAGGGAAAAGTATGTGCCGGCAGGAGGACCAGATGGTGGTGACGGTGGCAAAGGCGGCGACGTTATTTTTGTTGTGGATAGCGGTATGAGCACATTGATGGATTTTAGATATAAGAAAAAATATAATGCCCAAAACGGAGAAGATGGAAAAAGCACACGTTCTTTTGGTAAAGATGGTAGCGACATTGTCATAAAAATACCGCCAGGCACGATGATTAAGGATGTCACAACAGATAGTATTTTAGCAGATATGATAACGCCAGATCAGACATTTGTGGCTGCCAAAGGTGGAAGAGGAGGCTGGGGGAATAGTCATTTTGCTACACCTACCCGACAAGCTCCTAAATTTGCCAAAAGTGGAGACATCGGAGAAGAAAGAGAAATTATATTAGAAATAAAACTTCTTGCAGATGTAGGGTTGGCAGGATTTCCGAATGTTGGAAAGTCAACAATTTTATCCGTTGTTTCAGAGGCTCGCCCGAAAATTGCAAACTACCATTTTACCACATTAAGTCCTAATCTAGGTGTAGTTGATTTAGGACAAGGAAATAGCTTTGTGCTGGCTGATATCCCTGGCTTGATTGAAGGTGCTCATGAAGGGATAGGACTTGGGCATGAATTTTTAAAGCATGTGGAGCGTACTAGAATGCTTATTCATGTAGTAGATGTATCGGGGATTGAAGGTAGAGATGCGTTGCAAGATTTTGAAACCATCAACAGAGAACTTGAAAAGTACAATGAGACGCTTGCGCAAAGACCACAAGTAATAGCTGCAAATAAGATGGACTTGCCAGGTGCTAAGGAGGCATATGACATTTTTAAAGAAGAGATGCAAGAGAGAGGATATGAGGTTTTTGGTATTTCTGCTGCCACTAATAAGGGGTTACGTGAATTAATGCTATATGTTTCCTCAAAATTAAAAGAACTTCCTATGCCGATTGTCTTTGAGCCAGATGTGCAAGAAGCAAAAGTATATACGTTAGAAGAAGTCGAACAGCCATTTACCGTAACGGTAGAAGATGGCGTGTACTTTGTAGATGGAAACTGGGTCAAGAAAGTGGTTGGTTCTACAAATTTTGAAGATACTGAGTCGCTCCAATATTTCCAAAGAGCCCTCAAAACCAAAGGCGTTATTAAAAAACTTGAGGAAATGGGTATCCAGGAAGATGATACAGTAAATGTATGTGGAATCGAATTTGGTTATATTCCATAGAGCAATTTGTGATGTTGGGTAAAGCAGATATATCAACAAGTTGCGAATGAGCAGAAAATGTTTTTATCCCAATTTCACATGGTATAATGCGTGTTTGAAGGGTATCAGTAAAATAAAATTTAAAAAATCACCCCAAAGGGTAAAAAAAGCTAAAAAAAGACGTGAAACCCGCATGTTCGTAGTGTATAATAGTAATTGACAAAAAAACATTAAACAAAACGAAAGGGGTTTCACATATGGCTATTATACCACAACAAACACTATTTGTGTGGAGTGAAATTGAAAATTTAGGAGATTTGGAAAGATTACGACTTGTACTTGAATATATGCCTGATGAAGAACTCATGAAAACACTTGAATTAGAAAGAGGAAAAGGGAGAGATGATTTTCCAGTTAGAGCTATGTGGAATTCTATATTGGCAGGTGTTGTTTTTCAACATATCTCCATAGAAAGCTTAAGACGAGAGTTGTCACGCAATGGGCAATTAAGATTTATGTGTGGTTTTTATAGCCAAAAGGGTATTCCAGGTTCAGATGTGTACTCAAGATTTTTCAAAAAACTAATTAAAAACGAAGATTTGGTAAATGATATTTTCAATAAATTAGTAAATGAGCTAGAAAATATATTACCTGGATTCGGCAATAATATTGCAATTGATGGAAAAGCGATTGCTTCTTTGGCGGGACGCGAGAATAAAAACAAAAAAGAAGATCGAAGAAGGGATACAGATGCAGACTGGGCAAAGAAAGAATACAAAGGCGTGCGTGAAGATGGTACAGCATGGTCAAAAGTTGTAAAATGGTTTGGCTATAGGCTACATCTTATTGTAGACGCAGAGTATGAACTACCAGTTGCATTTGAAGTAACAAAGGCATCATCAGAAGTTAAGCAGGCTCACAAAATGATAGATGACCTAAATAAAAAACATCCCGAACTTATTGAAAAGTGTGAAACTCTGGAAGCTGATAGAGGTTATGATGATACAAAATTGCTTGTGAAGCTTTGGGATGGTTATAAAATCAAGCCAGTTATTGATATCAGAAATATGTGGAAAGATGGAGAAGAGACTCGACAGTTAAATAATACAGAAAATATTGTTTACAATTATAAGGGGAACGTATACTGCTACTGTCTTGAAACAGGTGAAAAACGTGAAATGTGTAATGGAGGCTTTGAAAAAGATAGAAATGCACTTAAAAAATTATGTCCTGCAAAACAATATGGTCTAAAATGCAAATGTAGTGATAAATGTCCTGCTGCAAGCGGAATAAGAATTTCATTAGAAGAAGATAGAAGAATTTTTACACCTATAGATCGGGCAAGTTATAAATGGGAAAGGAAATATGATACTAGAACATCTGTAGAACGTGTAAATGGTAGACTAGACGAATCATTTGGTTTTGAAAAGCATTATATCAGAGGTATTAAAAAAATGAAAATACGATGTGGTATAGCGTTTTGTGTAATGCTAGCAATGGCAGTGGGAAGAATTAAAGAAAATCAAGCAGATAAAATGAGAAGTCTAGTTAAAAGTGCATAGAGATATACACAGATACAAGAAATTATACGAAATTTATCCACAGTTACAGGGGTCTTAATAAGAATTTTTGTATTTAAAATTATTAAGACTGACACAGGTGAAGTATGCTTACTTTTAGACAGCATATGTAAAAATAAGGAATGTGTATTGGGGAAATATTTCATTACTTGCTTAAACGCAAGTTTAATGAGTAATTCAAGTTAATTTTTGCTAAAATAACATAAAAAAAATTGTACAAACCAAAAAACTCTGGAGATGAATCGGTTGATTTTTTATTTCTTAAATGGTATAATTATCTTGTTAGCAATATTGCACATCGAAAACTGAATATATGAGGTTGTAGAGAGAAACTGTTGTATTCTGAATGCGAT
>SKGK01000124.1 GCA_007117465.1 Clostridia bacterium
CATTGAATGTGCGATGGTACATGCAAAAGAGCAGGACGAAAAAGACGTAGATTATGCTAAAAAAGCACATGTTGGCTATTATTTAATAGATAAAGGTCAAACATTACTTAAAGAAAGAATAGGATTTAAAGAGACAGGTTTACAGCGAATGATACAGCCTATAAAAATATATCCAGGTTCTTTTTACTTAGGAGCGATTGTAACCATTACAACGATTTTAACCATTGCATGGATATATTATGCTGCGATAATATCTGGGGCAGGGATAGCTATTTTAACAGCATTACTTGTATTTATTCCTGCAAGCGATATTGCACTATCTCTTATTAATTGGGTGGTTACGCATGCATTTCCTGCGCGTACCTTACCTAAATTAGCCCTTGAAGAAGGCATTAATGAAAGTGATAAGACAATGGTTGTCGTTCCTACACTACTACCTAATGTAAATCGTGTAAAAGAATTATTAGCACAGTTAGAAGTATATTATTTAGGAAATCGAGAAAAAAATCTTTACTTTGGCTTAGTAGGCGATTTTAAAGATGGATTAGAGGAGCATGCGCCCGAAGATGATGAGATTATAAAAGCAGCGATGGAGGGTGTAAAAGCATTTAATCAAAAGTATGCAAATGACCAAAAAGATACTTTCTACTTTTTTCATAGACATCGTCAATATAATGAAAAACAAGGCAAATGGATGGGGTGGGAAAGAAAGAGAGGTGCATTAGTAGAATTTAATGATTTGATCAAAGGGAACAAAGAGACGAGTTATTCGATGATAAGTGCACCAATAGAAACATTACCACAAGTAAAATATATTATTACATTAGATGCAGATACCCAATTGCTAAGAGGCGTAGCTAAAAAGTTAATAGGGACGATGATGCATCCGTTAAATCGGCCGATTATAGATGAAAATACCAATAAAGTGATAGAAGGGTATGGCCTTTTACAGCCACGTATCGGTGTGGATATTGAAAGTGCTTCTAAAACACTGTTTTCACGTATTTTTGCTGGACAAGGGGGCATTGACCCTTATACGACTGCGGTATCAGATGTATATCAAGACCTTTTCGGAGAAGGGATTTTCACAGGAAAAGGTATATATGATGTGGATGTTTTTCAGCAGACATTAAGAAATGCGATTCCTGAAAATGCGATATTGAGTCATGACTTACTAGAAGGTTCATATGTGCGGGTAGGACTTATTACCGATATTGAACTAATTGACGGGTATCCTGCAAGATATAATGCGTATATGGCAAGATTGCATAGATGGGTAAGAGGAGATTGGCAGCTGATACCTTGGCTTGGCGCAAATGTGCGAAATAGACAAGGGGGAAAAGTTAAAAATCCGCTCTCTATCATCTCTAAATGGAAAATTGTAGATAATTTGCGCAGAAGCTTGTTAGCACCTTCACTTGTTGGTATTTTTTTGTTAGCATTTAGTAGATGCGTAACCAATAGTCTGCCATGGGTATTATTTACACTGTTAGTGCTTGGTTTTACATTGATTACGGGTAGTGTAGATGCAGTGATTTCAAAAAACTATCGTTTTTATAATGAAAAGTGCCATGCGACAGTTATCTGTGGTGTAAAAGCTGTCTTTTATCAAGTGGGTTTGATGCTGATTTTCTTGCCATACCACGCGCACATGATGTCAGATGCTACTATTAGGACGTTGTTTAGACTAATTTTTACAAAAAAAAATATGCTAGAGTGGGTAACAGCAGCGGATGTGGAAAAACGCTTAAAAAATGATATTCGCAGTTTTTGGCGTAGGATGTGGATATGCGCAGTTTTAGGTGCTATTGTACTTGCGATGGCATTATTAAGTGGTGTATATGGTTGGTGGATAGCTGGAATTATTTTTATCATATGGAGCGCAGCACCTTTTGTTGCTTATCGCATTAGTGTAGTAAATGAGATAAAAGAGACAATACTTGAGTGTGAAGATATTATGCAGTTAAGACGGTTAAGCAGAAAAATGTGGAGATATTTTGAAGACTTTGTAGGGCCTGAGGATCATTATTTGCCGCCTGATAACTATCAAGAAAATCCACCAAATGGAATTGCCCATAGAACATCACCTACGAATATAGGGTTATTGCTATTATCTATCATAGCAGCAAGAGATTTTGGGTATATTAGTTTGTCAGATATGATGCAGCGATTAGATAATACCATAAGTACTATTGAGAAGATGAAAAAGTGGAAAGGCCATCTGTATAATTGGTATGATACACGCACTTTAAAAGGTCTTCGTCCGCTGTATATATCTACGGTTGATAGTGGGAATTTCATAGGGTATATGATGACATTAAAGCAAGGATTAGTAGAATATTTTAAAAAGCCCATGATTGACTGTGCGTTAGTAAGAGGACTAAAAGATACTGTTTTACTAGCACAAGAAAATGAAGATTTTAAGTTGGACATGGTAGCGTTAGAAAATATTTGTGACAAAGAACAGGTATACCTTGTAAAATGGAAAGCGCAGTTAGATAAATTAATAGCAGAATTAGAAAACCAAAGAAATACGAGTGACTCATGGTGGAAATACAAACTTTCTGCAATGTTTAAAGATTTTAAAGATGAGATGATGCACTTTGCAGCATGGGTACCGATATATCAAGAAATCCCTGCTACTAAGCAAGCGGATACAAAATTAGTGACCCAAGTTGAGGCAATCCTACAAGATGTGCAGCAGCGTTTTACGTTATATGATTTAGAAGATGTATATGAAAATGCATGTCATGAAATAGCGCAAATAGTAAAACCACTAAAAAAGGAAAAAAGTGAGGATAGCCAAGAGATTCAAAAATGGCTTTTGAATATGATAGAAGCCTTGCAAAAAAGTTTGCAAAACGTACGCAGCACAAAAGAGCAGTATCAAAAATTAATAAATAGAATGGGGAGCATTATTGATAACACGCATTTCGCGCCGTTATTTGATGAGAGAAGACAACTATTTTCCATTGGTTATAATTTAGAGGAAGAAAAACGTACCAAGTCTTATTATGATTTGTTAGCCTCTGAAGCGAGACAAACAAGTTTCATTGCGATTGCAAAAGGAGAAATAGACCAAAAGCATTGGTTTAGATTAGGGCGCAATCTAACAAAAGAAGATGGATACAAAGGATTAGTGTCATGGACAGGTACAATGTTTGAGTATTTGATGCCACTTTTAATCATGCGTAATTATAAAAATACGCTTTGGGATGAAACGTATTGGTTTGTAGTGAGAAGTCAAAAAAAATATGGCAAACGAAGGAAAGTGCCATGGGGGACTTCGGAGTCTGGTTATTATGCTTTTGATATCAATTTAAATTATCAATATAAAGCGTTAGGGGTACCTGGATTAGGACTTAAAAGAGGGCTTATTAACGATATGGTTGTTGCACCTTATGCGACAGTAATGGCAATCATGGTAGATGCTAAAGGTACCATGGAAAATATAAAAAGGCTACAAGATGAAGGGTTAGATGGTAGTTACGGTTTATATGAAGCAATTGATTATACCCCGCAAAGACTTCCTAAAAATCAAAGGAGTGGGATTGTTAAAAGCTTTATGGTTCATCATCAAGGGATGAGTTTAGTGGCACTCAATAATTACCTTTACGATAATGTGATGCAAAAACGGTTTCATACAGACCCTGTTATAAAATCTGCTACATTTTTACTGCAGGAAAGAGCACCTAAAAATGTACTGATTACCAATGAAAACCGGGAAAAAGTAAAGCCATTAAAACCAATCACACAAGCATATAAAGACTATATGCGAGAAACCGATGTGCTTAGGTCTGAAGTCCCGTATGTGCATATTTTATCAAATAATACTTATGCGACGATGCTTACAGATAGAGGTACTGGGTATAGTAAAAAGCACAATATTTTAATAACGAGGTGGAGAGAGTATAGTGTTTGCAAAGAGCATGGCATTTTTTTCTATATTCGAAATATAGAAAAAAATGAAGTTTGGTCAGCTACCTATGCACCGTTAAATAAAAAACCACAGCAATATCGGGTACGTTTTTTAGCGGATAGAGCCCAGTATTTCCGCAGAGATGGAGAAATTGATACAACGATGGAAGTGATAGTATCTCCAGAAGACAATGTTGAAATACGGCGAATAACGCTTATTAATCACGGAGAGCAAGCGGTAACATTAGATATTACAAGTTACCTTGAAGCGGTGCTAACATCACAATCAGCGGATTTAGCGCATCCTGCGTTTAGCAACTTATTTGTACGTACAGAATTCCTGCAAGAATATAAGTGTCTCATTGCTAATCGAAGACCAAGAGAAGAAGGTGATAGTGAAACATGGGCACTGCATACGTTGTTTTTAGAAGGCGAGGCTATTGGTGGTGTGCAGTATGAGACAGACAGAGCAAGGTTTATTGGTAGGGGAAGAGATATGACTAACCCTTTAGCAGTAGAAACAGATCATCCGCTATCAAATACAGTAGGAGCAGTATTAGACCCTGTGATGAGTCTTAGAGCTAGAATGGAAGTGAAAGCAGGACAAAAAGCCGCTATCGTATTTACAACAGGGATATGTGATAGTCGTGAGCAGGCACTAAGTTTAGCAAAAAGATACGGTCAGAACATTAATATTATGCGTGCTGGAGAGCTGGCGTATACGAGAAGTCAAGTGGAGGCAAGGTATTTAGCACTTAAACTGAGTGAACGTAAAATATATGATGATATGATTGCGAATATCTTATTTTATAGTCCACTTAGAAAAAATGTAAAAGCGCATATACAAAATAATCAATATGGGCAAACGAAACTCTGGGCATATGGGATATCAGGAGATATACCGATTGTGCTTACAATAATTTATAAAAATGATGAAATTGAGCTAGTTAAACAAATGCTAAAAGCACATGAATATTGGAAGATGAAAGGTGTAACAGTGGATTTAGTCATTATCAATGAAGATGAGGGCAGTTACACCCAGCCACTACAGGATTTAATCCGTGATACCGTTTCGGCAAGTCATGCAAGAGATATGCAAGAACAGCCAGGGGGCGTATTTATACGTGCAGGCAAAACCATACCACCAGAAGATAAAGATCTGCTATTAACAGCAGCACGTATTGTCATAAGCGGTTATGCGGGAACACTAGCGGCGCAGATGCAAGTTAAATCTACCGAAGAAGCATTGCCTAGCTTTAAAAAGCCCCAGACAATCGTGAAAGAAGATAAGATAAAACTGCCACAAGTTGAAAATCTTATGTTTGATAATAGCTGGGGAGGTTTTACAAAGGACGGCAGAGAATATGTTGTTCATATAAAAGACGATCAACATACGCCGCTGCCATGGGTAAATGTGATTGCTAATCATCGCTTTGGATTTTTAGTTACCGAGTCGGGTGGAGGATATACCTGGTCTCAAAACAGTCGTGAAAATAAACTGACGGTATGGTCAAATGATGCGGTAACCGATCAGGCAAGTGAAGCCATCTATTTAAGAGACGAAGAAACGGCAAAGGTATGGACAGTGACACCGCTCCCTATAAGAGAGCAGTCTCCTTATGTGGTTAGGCATGGATTTGGATATACGACGTTTACCCATGCAAGCAACGGGATTAATCAGCAGCTTACCATGTTTGTTGCAAAACAAAACCCGGTTAAGTTGCAATTACTAAAAGTGAAAAATGAGACTGAAAAACGTCGTGAACTTTCTGCAACATACTATATTCGTCCTGTATTAGGCGTAAATGATCAACTAACTGCACCTTATGTTATCAGTGAAATACAGGAGGCGACAGGAGCGATGCTGTTTTATAATCATTTCAATGTTGATTTTGCAGGCAGGGTTGCTTTTATGGATGTATCAGAAAAGGCACGTACCTATACGGGCGATATTCAAGAATTTATAGGGGACGAAGGCGATGTTAAAAATCCTGAAGGGCTAAAAAGGGAATATTTATCTAATCGGGCAGGTGCAGGGTATGACCCTTGCGGTGCAATACAGGTAAAAATTACGTTAGCACCTGGAGAGGAAAAAGAGCTAGTCTTTATACTTGGGCAAAGTAAAGACCAAAGTGAAATCAAATATTTGTGTGATAAATACAAAGATGTATCACAAGTGCATAATGCGCTAGCAGAAGTAAAAGATTTTTGGAAAGATTTACTGAGCGTTGTAACGGTCAAAACGCCTGATTTGTCCATGAATTATATGATAAATGGTTGGCTGTTATATCAGACACTCTCATGTAGAATATGGGGAAGGTCTTCATTTTATCAATCAGGCGGTGCATATGGTTTTCGTGATCAACTGCAAGATGTGATGGCAGTCGTGCATGCAATGCCCGAAACCGTTTATCGGCAGGTATTAAAACATGCGGCACATCAATTTGTAGAAGGCGACGTGCAGCATTGGTGGCATCCAGTCGATAATAAACCACAAGGATATGGAGATAAAGGAGTTCGCACCAAGTTTTCTGATGATTTGGTGTGGCTTGTATTTGTGGTGGTAGACTACATTGAAAATACAGGAGATTATGAGATACTTGCGCAAGAGGTAGGGTATTTAGAAGATGAACTTTTAGGTGCAGAGGAAGATGAACGCTATAATGTGCCGCGATTATCTTCAGAGAAAGATCCTGTTTACCAGCATTGCATACGAGTACTAGACCGTGCACTGCAATTTGGAGAGCGCGGTATTCCACTGATGGGAAGTGGCGATTGGAACGATGGGATGAATACAGTAGGGAATAAGGGGAAAGGAGAAAGTGTATGGCTTGGGTGGTTTGTATATCAAACACTGCAGCGTTTTATCCCTATCTGTCGTCATCAAAAAGACGATGAAAGGGCAAAGCGGTATGAACAAATTGCCCAGGAAATGATCAAAAATATCGAAGAGAATGCGTGGGATGGTAGATGGTATCGCAGAGCATACTTTGATGATGGTACGCCCATGGGTTCTGCACAAAATACAGAGTGTAAGATTGATTCGCTAGCGCAGTCTTGGGCGGTGATTTCAGAAGCGGGAGATAAAACACGTGTAAAAGAAGCCATGGCAGCATTAGATCATCACCTCATCAAGCGAGAAGATGGCATTATTATGCTGCTTACACCGCCATTTGATAAAGGAAACTTAAGTCCTGGATATATCAAAGGATATGTACCAGGTGTACGTGAAAATGGTGGACAGTACACGCATGCTGCAACATGGGTGGTATATGCATTTGTAAAAATGGGAGAAGGGGATAAGGCGCTAGAACTTTACAATATGATTAACCCAATTAATCATGCACGTACTGCAATGGAAGCAGCAAGATACAAAGTAGAGCCATATGTTATGGCAGCAGATGTATATGCCGTGCATCCCAATATCGGACGTGGCGGATGGACATGGTATACGGGCGCAGCAGGATGGATGTATCGCGCAGGCATTGAACATATTTTAGGATTTAAAAAGAAAGGTAAAAAGCTGCATATTGACCCGTGTATTCCCAAAGCATGGACAGAATATACCATTACGTATCGAAATGGCGGAACGCTCCATCAAATTATTGTGAAAAACCCTGATAATGTAAGTAAGGGTGTAAAAAAGATTGTGATGGATGGGAAACAGGTAAAAGGAAGCAGTATTCCTTTATCTACAGATGGCAAAAAACATCAGATTGAAGTAGTGATGGGGGAAAATTAAATTTTCCCTTTACAGAAAGCACTTAATATGTTACAATTTTATTAAATGACACTTGAATTACTTCATAAATTTGTAACATATTCGAGTGAAAGTGGGGAAACCAATGCAAAGAGAGAAACAGATGATGCGGGGTATATGTATGGTTGTTGCGGCTGGGATACTTTTAATGCCACGAAGTACTTTTTCGATTCAGCATAGCGAGCAGCAGCCTATGCAATATGCACAGCAAAAAGAAGAGGTAACAGATGAAGGGCAATACTTTCCAAGTGATTGGGCGGCAGAAGAAATTGAAAAAGCAATTGGATATGACTTAGTGAATTTACAGCTATTAAGTGATTTACAGCAACCAATTACGCGAGAAGAATTTAGTGTATTGGCAGTGAACTTATATCGTGTGATGAGTGAGCGCAGAGAAATTAAGATACAGGAAGATCCCTTTGTGGATACAGATAGTCAGGCAATATTAGAAGCGTATAAGCTAGGAATTGTAAGAGGAAAAACACCAGGAAGATTTTTCCCTGATGATTTTTTAACCAGAGAAGAAGCGAGTGTGATGTTTTTACGTATTTTGCAAATTACCAAGCAGGGACTAAATATATCTGCAGCGTATACAGCAGCGTTTGGTGATCACCAATATATTTCTTCGTGGGCAAAGGAAGCGGCTTATTATCTCTATGAAGAGGAAATTTTTAGAGGGATAGGCAATGGTCTATTTAACCCGCAAGGAAACCTTACTAAAGAGCAGGCGATTGTACTGGTTAAAAGAATGTATCAGCAGTTTGATTTGGAATATCAAGAAAAAATAAGACAGCTTAAAACTATATTAGATCAACAAATGGGTAAAGCTTATCAATTTGGCGGCGCAGGCCCTAATGCTTTTGATTGTTCAGGACTTGTGCACTATGTATATGGCAAGCTGGGTTTTACAATGCCAAGAGTAGCAGCAGCGCAAACAAGTGTAGGGCGCCACATACCAAAATCAGATCTGCAATACGGAGATTTAGTCTTCTTTGCAAGAGATGGATACAATATTCATCATGTCGGCATCTATGTAGGAAGCGGTTATTTTGTACATGCCCCCCAAACAGGTGATGTGGTAAGACCTACCACACTAGAAAGTGGATATTATTATAGAACATATAAAACGGCAAGAAGGTTGATTGAGTAAAAGAAAAAACCGAGCGTGAAGCGCTCGGTTTTTTGTATGTAAAATAAGAACAAAAGTTCACAAGAGTCATTTACATATGTAATAAATTTTGATATAATAGAAAAAGAGAAATAGTTAGCCTAGAAAAAGAATTTAAAAAACACAGATAAGAGGGCGATGGATATGGCGAGACATAAAGTGGGTACTACTAAGAAAAATAAAAAATTGTGGTGGAATACGTCAGTATTAATGCTTGTATTTGCAGCGATTGCAATTTATTTTGCAAAAGGACAAATGGATGTATTTTTAAAAATTTTCTTTATCCAATTCGCAATTGCACTTGGGTTTTTTGTGTTGGTATTATTGATTGCTTTTACTAAGATGAGAGAAAAAAAAGATGATAAGCTTATTAAAGGGTATTATGAGGTTTCAAAAGATGAAGAAAGTGGTAAACAACTTTATAAACTAAAAAGTTTATCAGAACAATCAGCATCAAATACGCGTAAAGTGGTTCCCTTAAAAGACAAAAACTTTAATTGGAAAGACGAAGAAATTGTAAGAGATGCTTCAGCGGTATGGCAACGTAAAAAAGAGCAGCAACAAGAAGAAAAAGAATCGTTTAAACCTTATCGCTCTCCATTTGATCCGATCAATCCTCTTAATAAAAATGAAGATGTAGAAAGCGAAATACAATATAAGCAAAACCAATATGATAGTACATTAGAAGATGACATAGAAGATACTGCTTTACTAGCACTAGATATGCAGTGCGAAGAAGAACAGGGGCAGAAAGAAATGGCTATGGGTTATGAGGAAGATAAATGTGGGTTAAGTCCTTTGGCAGCATTATTAGACAGCAGTGAACCAGATAAAAAGACGGAGGAAGTACAAAAAAAAAGTAAAAAAACGATTCGTTCAGTAGCCATAAAAAAGCATGAAAATAATATAGACGTCTACCCACCGATAACTTTATTAGCCGATAACGATAGTCAAATATCAGAAGATGAAGTATTAAATGAGATTGATAAAAATGCGGTATTATTAGAAAAGACACTTCATAGTTTTAAAATAGATGCGAAGGTGATCGATGTATCCATAGGACCTTCGGTTACGCGATATGAAATTCAACCTAAAGTAGGGGTTAAGGTAAGCAAGATAGTGAATCTCGCAGACGACATTGCGCTAAACTTAGCGGCAAAGGATGTACGTATAGAGGCGCCCATTCCAGGTAAGGCTGCAGTGGGTATTGAAGTTCCCAATAAAAAGGTAATGCCTGTATTTTTAAAAGAAGTGATTGGTAGCGAGGAATTTACAAAAGAGAATTCCCCGATTATTTTTGGATTAGGGAAAGACATTACGGGCAATAATATAATTGTAGATATTTCCCAAATGCCACATTTATTAATTGCAGGTGCAACAGGGTCTGGTAAAAGTGTGTGTATTAACACATTAATTACCAGCTTGCTTTATAAAGCGACACCTGAGCAGGTGAGGGTGTTGATGATTGACCCAAAAGTAGTAGAGCTAGGCATTTATAATGGGATTCCCCATCTACTGATACCGGTAGTCACGGATGCTAATAAAGCGGCGGCAGCACTAACATGGGCAGTGCAGGAAATGACAAAGCGGTATCAGCTGTTTGCAGAAAACAATGTACGAGATTTAAAAGGTTTTAATGCTTTAGTAGACGAAGGTGTATTAGAAGAGGAAAAGCTTGCACAAATTGTAATTATTATTGATGAGCTGGCAGATTTAATGATGGTAGCAGCGAATGAGGTGGAAGATGCGATTTGTCGATTAGCACAAATGGCAAGAGCAGCGGGGATGCACCTTGTGATTGCGACCCAAAGGCCATCCGTAGATGTTATTACAGGCGTGATTAAAGCGAATATCCCTTCTCGTATTTCGTTTGCAGTTTCCTCGCAAGTAGACTCTAGAACGATTTTGGATCTGGGGGGAGCAGAAAAACTTTTAGGGAAAGGGGATATGCTGTTTAGTCCGATGGGTGAGTCAAAACCTATTCGTTTACAAGGGGCATTTATCTCAGACAAAGAGGTAGAAAAAATCGTATCTTATATAAAGCGTCATATGAAAGCTGAGTATCAGCAAGAAGTGTTAGAGAGTATTAAAGCGCAGGTAGAGCCAAATAAGGAAGAGATGCAGCAGGAAGATGAACTACTTGAGGATGCAGTATCATTAGCGTTAGAGAGAGGGCAGGCTTCTGCTTCTTTGATGCAACGTAAATTTCGAGTAGGATATGCAAGGGCAGCAAGAATATTAGATCAGATGGAAGCGTTAGGAATTGTTAGTAGTTATGAGGGAAGTAAACCGAGAGAGGTACTTATTACAAAAGAAGAATGGGAAGAGATGAAATTGTAGGAGGTAGACAACGTGACAGATGCACAAATAATATTTGGTATTGTAGAGAACATTGAAAAGGTAATGGTAGGAAAAAGAAAAGCAGTGGAATTATTGGTACTTTCGCTTATTTGCGAAGGACATGTGCTCATTGAAGATGTACCAGGCGTGGGGAAGACTACACTTGTATCTTCTCTTGCCAAATCATTAAATCTCGATTTTAAAAGAATACAGTTTACACCTGATATATTGCCTTCAGATATAACAGGTCTTACGATATATGATAGCCAAAAAGGGGAATTTCATTTTCATGCAGGTGCAGTGATGACGAACATTTTATTAGCAGATGAAATTAATCGAACGTCTCCTAAAACGCAGTCAAGCTTACTAGAAGTAATGGAAGAAAGACAAGTGACGGTAGATGGCAAAACGTATACGGTTCCTGCGCCGTTTATGGTATTAGCAACGCAAAACCCTATAGAATATATTGGCACATTTCCATTGCCAGAAGCACAGTTAGACCGATTTTTCATGAAAATTAGTATTGGTTATCCTGAGCTACAAGAAGAGATAAATATTTTACAGCGATTTAATAAACAAAGTCCGTTAGAAACGTTAGCAAGTGTAACAGACATAGCGTGTATCAAGAGGCTACAACAACACGTAAAAGAAGTGTACGTAGATACAAGTATCTATAAATACGTAACTGACATTGCTAATCGCACAAGAAAACATCCTGATATAGAATTAGGCGTTAGTCCTAGAGCCTCACTAGCGCTTGTAAAAGCTTCGCAGGCAGTGGCTTTATATGCGGGAAGAGATTATGTGATACCAGATGATGTTAAGAGCATGGCACATCATGTGTTTAATCATCGTATAATGCTTAAACCAGAAGCAAATTTAAAGGCGCTAGACAGCACACTTATAATGGATAATATTTTGTCACAAGTTATGGTGCCCACAAAAGCATAAGGAGCTGAAAGTTTCATGGCAAAGCGAAACATCATATATACATTAGTAACGTTTGCGTTTTTAATGAGTGCGTTATATAGTGGTGAAAAGATCTTATATGTCGCCGCCTATGTTTTGTTAATGCTACCCATTATTTCGGGACTTGCGTTACTTGTGACGGTACTTCGATATAAATACTTTGAAGATATATCTACGCCTCAAGTGCAGCGTGGACAAAAGCGCTTATATACGTTAAATGTATCTAATGAAGATATTTTTGTATATCCTTATATCAGAGTTGTTTTTTATACTGGGCATCTGAAGCTGCGTAGTGATTTTAATGATCAGCTTTTTTATCTTTGGCCAGGAAAAAGTTATACCCTGCAGAAGGAAGTCTATTGCAAGCATATTGGTGTGTATGATATAGGTGTAAAGTCATTTGAATTTAGAGATTTCTTTGGATTATTTAATATGCGCATATCTTTACGTGCAGAAAAAAAACAAGTAAAGGTATATCCGCGTATGATCTCACTGCAAAATTTTAAACTATTTTGCACAGCATATCAAGATGCCAGTCAATCAAGCATGAAAAAAGGGATGGAAGATCGCTCTGAAATTACTGAAGTCAAGAAGTATGCAAGTGGCGAATCACTTAAAAATATACATTGGAAATTATCTGCTAAGCGTAATGAGCTAATGACCAAAAAATTTAATATTCCCCACAATCGCAGCGTATTTGTGTATTGTGATCTCAACATTGCACATCAAGGGGAAGATTTTTTGGATGTTAAAGATATGATCATTGAGTCTTGCATTGCTGTTTTAAATGATTGTTTATTAAAAGGAATTCCAGCTACGTTATTTTTAAACGACGCATCTATGACCACGATGTCGATCAATAATAGAAAAAGTTTTGAGGCTATTTATGAGATGTTATTTAAAATGCCTTTTAAGCAACAAATGACAGTGCTAGCTGATATTATACATGCCAATCAAAAGCGGAATATAAAAACACAAGATACGGTTTTGATTACAAGCAACACCAGTGAAGCTTTATTTAATCGTTTGATTCGTTTAAAAGTATCCGGAGAACAAATAGGATTTATTCATGCGACGATTAGCAATGGACAGGGAAGTACATTTGACCAAAAATTTATAAATGGATTAACCGAAAATGGCATCTATACGTATATCTTACAAAGTGCCGATGACATTCAAAACGTATTAAATCAAACTGGCTAATAATCTGAGGTGGAGGATAGAATGAAACAGATCATAATGAATCGTGTAATATACAGTATTTTTGCGTTATTATATAGCTGGGCACTAACTGCTTGTATTGTGGTTACAATGAATTTCAAAGTGCAAAAAAACTTTATTTTTTTGTGCTGCTTACTTTTCATCGTTGTCCTTAATATGTTGTGTATCAATAAAAAAACGCTCATAGGCGGAGGCGTCTTTGCTGTCATGGGTATAGCGTATACCCTATACTATTTAAAAGCGACCGATAAGCTAGATGTGTTAAGAAATGATGTGATCGCCACAATGCAGTGGTTCTACGATTATATTATGGGCTATGCACAGTTATATACGCAGCATAGCGTTTATATTACAATGGTTGTGGCGCTCATTATTTGTATATATGTTTTTTGGGCAATGGTACAAAACCTTTATTTTTATGCACTGCTAACAGGTGGCCTTATTTATGTGGTTTTAACGTTAGTACTAGGATTTGATATTTATGTATGGGGATTTATTGTATATGGGTTTTGTATGCTTTGTCTAATGGTGAGAGAGCGTACCTATCGACTAAAGCAGTATTTTTCTAATGCAAGTGGGTATACAGAGAGTCTCATAATGATAGGTGCGATGCCTATTATTGCGATTGTTTTATTGGGGGCTTACTGGATGGCAGGCACAAGTGAGCAGTATCAAATGGACTGGATGCATACCAAAGTAGCAGCTTTAAATCATTGGGCTGAGTCGCAAGATTGGGAGTGGATACAGGGGTACGGCTACGGATATGGTACGGGTAGACATTTTTCTTTAGTAAGTACTGGTTTTCAGCCCGAAAGGGACAGCATCGGTGGAGATGTAGAGATTGATGAACGCCTCGTGATGAAGGTAAAGGCGAATCACAGGCTATACCTAAAGGGTTCGATAAGAGACTATTATACGGGGCATAATTGGATTAGCACCAGAGTAAAAGAATTTACCATTCAAGATCCACGCATTGATGGATATGTAACGGATAGCTATTATAGTAGTAAGCCCATGTTTTTTGCTTTGCTAAGGCATTTACAGGTAGAACCAAGAACATTTAATCAGCTATATGATGAAGTGTTTATAACGGGAGAGGTAGAAATAGAGCACGTTAACTTTAGAACCAATACATTATTTTATCCAGATAATCTAGTAGCCGTATTAGACGCAGCGGGGAAAGATGAGCTATTAATGAATAGTAATAGTGAATTTTATTTTCCAGGACGGATAAGAAATGATTATGTATATAAAACTAAATACCGCATTATTGATCGTAGCAACCCTATGACGCAAGAGCTTTTACAGCGAAGTGTTCCTATAGAAAATGCAGGGATACCCATTGACAATAAGAATATCATTGAAAAATATGAAGAAATCTATGAAAAGTATACCGTAACCGATAATATTTCACTGCTTGTAAGGAATCTAGCAAAAGAAGTTGCAGGTAATGCGGATAATCGGTACGACAAAGTGGAAGCAATAGAGCAGTATTTAAGCGGGCAGTACACGTATACCCTTACACCAGGAGCTACGCCAGAGGGTAGAGATTTTGTGGAATACTTTTTATTTGAATCCCCAAAAGGCTATTGCACCTATTATGCAAGTGCGATGACTGTGATGGTACGTTCTTTGGGGATACCAGCAAGATACGTAGAAGGATTTGTAATGCCTGTTAGAAGCGGGAAAGATGATATTTATCGTGTGACAACTAATATTTCTCATGCCTGGGTAGAAGTATTTTTTGATGGATTTGGGTGGGTGCGATTTGAACCTACTTCACCTTATCAGCAGATACTGCATGCAACACCAGATGAGTTGCAACGAAATGTAGGAGAGCATACCTATCAAGAGTATGATATGTATGAAGAATATATGAGACATCTAATGGGAGATACTGATGTACAAGCGTTTGATGATTTTGAATTGGATAAGCCTGAAGCAGAGCAAGAAAAGCCGCTACCCCAAGAAAAATTTACATGGGCATATGTACTATTTGCAATATTAGTATTTCTAATTGTAGTTGTGTCGGCACTATTCATTCGTCGCGTATTATTTGTCTATGAGAGAAAAAAACACGGGGGCAAAGAGGCTACGCAAAGCGCAATGCATTACTATCAAAGTATCGTAACATTAATGCGCTTTTATAACTGCCCTGTAAAGCCAGGAGAAACACCGCTTGAATATGCTACGCGGGTTGATAAATGGTTTATTAGCCATGGGGATAATTTCACTGCAATCACACAGTTATATATAAAAGCGCAGTATGGGAAAAAGAAACTAACTGAAGATGAGAAAAATAAAGTGATAGAATTTTATAATAGCGTAATCAGTGACTTGAAGCAGTATTTGAACAAGGGGTATTTTTATTATGCTAAGTATATTACGCTGCAGATATAAATTCGCAAATAATTATTACCCATATTCAGCATACCCTTTACCTATGAAATGATGGTTAAATCGGGAGATTATTTTCTTTTTGATACTTATGTAGCCCAGAATATGCTGGAAGTGATTATTAGTTAAGTATTTTGCAAAAAATATGCAAAATCAGAATAAAATTATTGACTTTTGAGGAAAATATGCCTATAATTATAATATAATTTTACAAATAAAATGCAGAATGGAGGTTTTAAAGCATGTTGCTTGAATTTAAAACAAAGAATTATAAGTCTTTTGTGGAGGAAACGAGCTTTTCTATGCTTGCAGCCCCAAAGCAAAAGGGGTTAGATTATAGTTTATATGAAGAAAAGATAAAAGGAAAAACAATAAAAGGATTATGTTCATCGGTGATTTATGGGCCTAATGCAACAGGAAAGACAAATATTATCGGTGCTATGGATGTATTTCGTTCCATCGTTTTAAGGGGAAATATTAGAAATTTAGAGGAGAAAGCCTC
>SKGK01000108.1 GCA_007117465.1 Clostridia bacterium
CGCTATTTCCCTATAGTATATCCAATAAACGGGAAGTCGCGTACCTTTTATATAAGGATATTATAACAAGTGAGGAGCTGATTGCCTATATTGCACCAGCAAAAGCAAATAGTCCGCTCAAGCGCTATGAGGCAGCGGTGCTACTGACCAAGGCAATGGGCAAAGAAAAAGAAGTAATGAACAAGTCCTTTACTATTTTATCGTTTGATGATGTAGGGCAGATTCCAATGGATGCAAGACCTTATGTAGAGTGTGTACAAAAAAATCGCATTATGGGTGGGATGACAGAAAAGGAATTCGGGCCCAATGTAAATGTTACACGGGCACAAATGGCCGTCATGCTCCATCGCGTCATGAAGTTTAACGAGGCGCATAGACATACCGTTATGGGAACGATAACTAGTGTGGATACAAATAATAATAAAGTTACCATTAAAAATGTTGTAGATGCGCTCAGAACGTATGAGATAGACAAAGATACTATTTTAAGAATAGATGGTGCACCAGCACTACTAAAGGATTACACACCCAATACCGAAGTTTATCTAACTTTTCAGGAGGACAAGCTGTATATGATAGAAGGCATTGCGCCAGAAATAGATAAGACGGTAGAAGGCGTCGTTACGTTTATCAGAAGAACAGGTAGTGATAGGTTAATAAGAATTCGTGTAACCGATGAAGATGGAGGCACAGAAACACAAGAATATCATGTGGATAGTGCGGTAGAAGTAATCTATGACGGCAAAGAAGAGACGCTAGGAAAAGTAAGCACCGCTGATTACGTAGTAATGGATATTAAAAACGATAAAATCATCCGTATTGTAGGAGAAAAAAGAATTAGAACTGTCAAAGGAATAGTGCAGGGGATAATGCTTGGGCAGACGTTACGCCTCCAGGTAGAAACAGAAGATGGCAATAATGAAGAGTATACAGTTGTTAGTGATGTAGAAGTGATTAAAAATAATCGAAGAACAGACCTTCGTAGTATTAGACAAGGGGATAAGGTAGAGGTTACATTAGAATACAATGAAGTGATTAAGATAGAAGCGACAAGTGTAAGAAGAACCGCAGAAGGCACCATCGAGGAGATGGTTATTTCTGCAACGCCGTCTATAAAAATTAGACATCAAGGGGAAATAAGGCATTATGAGATGGTGCGCCATGTAGAGATAAGTATAAATGGCAATACCACCAAAGACGATAAGTCGTTTGAAATCTATGACTTAAGACTAGGTTATCCTGTTACGCTAACCATTGACAGTGATATCGTGGTAAGAATTGAAGCGAAAACGGCAGGTAACACACAGCAAATGACTGGGTCAGTAGAGCTGGTAAATGAGAGCTATGCGTTTTTAAATATTGCAGTAACAGATGCCATTACAGGGGACACTGCGAGGCATCAAGTGTTTGTAAAACCACGTGCAAGCATTGTTAACAGTAATACGTCTCGTAATATTACACTATCAGATATTAATAGAGGGGATATTGTAACGGTCATTGGTACGATGGATAGTGGTGTTTTTGAAGCAACCGCCATTGTGGTGATTAATTAATAGAGTTGGAAAGTACGCTACTACTCAGGGGTATATGGCATTGCTGGAATGTTAATCCGTGAAATTTACAGGACGTCAATTTCAGGCATCACTGACCATGGATGGGAATTGATGCCGACGGATTGGCATGGAAGCAATCCATATACCCCTGAGTAGTAGCGAAAATACTAAAATAAGGACAACCTGTGTTCTAGATTTTTGACTCCTAGAATATAATAGATTAGAGGAAGGGTGATGCAGGATGTCTGTAAAGAAGTTTAAAAAGCCTACAACAAGCAGAATGCTATTAGTATTCTGCTTGTTGTAGGCTTTATTTAACAGTATATAAGGCATACGCTACGCCTGTTTTACTATAGGATTGGGAAAGTATATATCTAAATGCTGCGGATTATAACAAAGCAAGTAATGGTTTAGCAATTACAACAAGCTATTATAATATACATGAATTATGGTTAGAATATCTGATAGTCGACGAAATTGCCCATCAGTGGCAGTGTATTACTTAAGAAAAAAGAAATAAATAAAAAAAATTTTAAATTAGCAGGATTTTTTGAATAAATGTAGAAATACTAATATTGTAACAATTATGTAATAGATTTTTAACAAAAGATTTAAAAATATATGTAGGACAGATTAGTAGGAGGGTTTGGCGTGTCGATAAAAGTGGAAGGCATACGGAAGGATGCTTATTTGACAAACCGTGCAAAAGCACATTCAAAGAAGTTTCCATCTGTAAACAGAAGTTGCATTGCCGTGCCTAAAGTGAAAATAAATACGTCTAAAAAGACGGCAATACCGACAACAAGAGAGTTAGAACAAAGAGCTGTTTTTAGAAAACGTGTTTGCAAGTTTGTAATGGCTGCCGTTTCACTTGCAATGATAGCGGTAATTCTAATTACTTCAGCACTAGCATACGTAGAACAAGCAAGCTATAGGCCTGCGATAGAGGTATTTATCAACGGACAGTTGATGGGAATTGTAGATAACCAAGAAGAGTTTATGGTGCTGATGGAGGATGTAAAAAAGCAAATCAGTGAAATATTAGATAATGAGATTGTCATTGAACAGAAGCCTGTTTTTGTTGAAACCAGCGCAAAAGAAGAATCTTTTACATCGCTAGATAAGGTAGAGCGCAATATAAAATCAGTGATAGATGTATCGGTAGGCGCTTATGCCATTAAGATAGAAGGGGAGACGGTAGGGATTGTCAAAGACGAAGATACTGCGTATGAGATACTACATGGTATCATGGAACCATACTTACCAGATGATAGTAGTATAAGAGTAGGCTTTGACCGTGATGTACAAGTGATTAAAAAGTATGTAAAGTTTGGAGAGATTGAAAGCAAAGAAGATATCGTTGCTGTGCTTACAGATTCCGCAGAAGAAGCGGTGGTTTATACCGTTAAGCGCAATGATACGCTTTGGGATATTGCGGTAGACCATAATATGGAAATCGAAGACATCTTACGGATGAATCCACACATAGGAGAAGTGATTCGACCAGGCGATGAACTCACCCTTAGCATTCCTACGCCAGTATTAGGTGTAGAGACAAGAGCGGTGATTGTATTTAAACAAGATATTCCCTTCGAGATTGAAGAAGTAGAAGATGCCGATTTGTTTGAAGGTAGAAGGAGCATTGTTCAAAAAGGCATTAACGGCGAAAAAGAAGTTGAAGCAGAGCTTGTACGTATAAATGGCATAGAAGTCGATAGAGAAGTTATTACTGAAGTGGTACTTGCACAGCCAAGAGTACAAACAGAAAAAGTAGGCACAAAACCACTTCCGCCTAGATATGGTACAGGTACTTTTCAGCGACCTGTACAGGGTAGAATTTCCTCGCGTTTTGGGATGCGATGGGGAAGAATGCATAACGGGATTGATGTAGCAGCTAATACAGGCACACCGATTTATGCTGCAGATGGTGGGAAAGTTGTTTTTGCAGGGTGGCTTGGGGCTTATGGATATTTGGTTAGAATCCACCATGACAATGAATATGAAACATATTATGCACATTGTAGTCAGATATTAGTAAAGAATGGACAGCGCGTGGCAAAAGGTGAAATAATTGCACGAGTAGGAAGTACAGGGAGAAGTACAGGGCCTCATTTGCATTTTGAAATAAGAAAAAACAATACGCCACAAAATCCACTAAACTATATACGGTATTAGTATATACTACCACTTCCAATACACATAGTGTTGTTGTATAATAGAAGATAAAGATTATGTTTATATGTGTGGGGTGGTCGCTGTAAAAGTAATTAAAAATACAAAAACCACTGTTATTGTTGCAGTGGTTCTTTTTATACTGTTAACAGCATCTAGTTAGTATATAGATAAAGGTCAAATTGGTATGTTTAGTAAAATTACACTTGAAAAGGGTATATAAAGTTTGGTACAATATAAATAACAAGTGAAAGGTGGCGGTTTTTGTGGATAGAAAGATTTTAGTGGTAGATGATGAGAGACCTATTGTAGACATTTTAAAATATAATCTTAAAAAAGAAGGATATCAGATTGTTGAAGCATATGACGGGCAGCAAGCGTATAACAAAGCAATTAGTGAAAAACCAGACTTAATATTATTAGATGTAATGCTGCCTAAAATGGATGGTTTTGCCGTGTGTAAAAAGCTACGTGAAAAAATAGATACCCCGATTTTGATGCTTACAGCGAGAGAAGAAGAGGTGGACAAAGTATTAGGACTCGAATTAGGTGCAGATGACTACATTACTAAGCCATTTAGTGTAAGAGAGTTAATGGCAAGAGTAAAAGCGAATCTGCGAAGAGTACAGGCTGATATAGATAGCAGTCAAGAACAAATCACAATTATTGAATCAGCAGAACTAAAAATTAATATTGAAAGATATGAAGTTACCAAAAACAATCAAATTGTAGAGCTCACACTACGAGAGTTTGAGCTACTCAAATTTTTAGCGATACAACCTGGGAGGATATTCTCAAGAGAGACACTACTTGAAAAAGTATGGGGATATGAATACTATGGTGACGTGCGGACAGTTGATGTGACGGTGCGTCGATTAAGAGAAAAAGTAGAAGATTTACCAAGTAGCCCTAAGCATATCATTACCAAAAGAGGTGTAGGGTACTATTTTGATAAAAAGTAGAAATTTAGACAGTTGGTCGGTTGGTAAGTTCGTAAGTTGGACAGAGAAGCGAATTTTCTTGGGGGACAGATAGATGTTAAGAAGTATTCAATGGAAGTTAGTTATTATGTTTGTACTGCTAGTGATATCGGTTATGATAGTGGTAGGAACCATTTTGCTCTATAGCATAACTGATTTTTATCATCAGCAGTTTATTCGGCAAATGGATAACTTTTTTGAAAGTGAGGAGTATTTACCAGTAGAGCTTACAGCTGACAGTGTAGCAGAGAAATTAAGAGTGTTTGTTGTGCAGCTAGGGATAGATAGTTATAGAGATTATTATGTATTAAATGAATTAGGGGTAGTGATTCGAGCATCTAGACAATTTAGTACACATATTGAGTCTACCCCTAATATTATAAGTGCAATCAATGGAAAAGTAGGCCGTGAATATAATCGGTCTGCTTCGTATGTAGATTATGCGGTTCCAATATTTACAGAAGGCATGGAAGGTGAAGTCAAATATATTATTTATATTCAAGATACCAAAGAAGAGCTATATCAACAAACCGCGCAGGTAAGCAACAACATATTTTATGCTCTTTTTATAGGGCTCATTATTTCTGTGGTGCTAGGATTTTTATTATCTAACACAATTACTGCGCCCATTGCGATACTTACGCGTAAGGCAGAAAATTTAGCAGCGGGTAATTTTGAGCAGATTGCAGAGATAAAAGCCAAAGATGAGATTGGAAAACTTGCAGGTACGTTTAATTTTATGGCAAAAGAGCTCCAGCAGTATGTCAAAGAAATAGGCAGTGAGAAAAATAAGATGGAAGCTATTTTGCTTCATATGACAGATGGTGTACTAGCTTTTAATGCGCAAGGAAAACTGATTCATATGAACTTAGCAGCAGAAAAGATGTTAGGGCTAGTACAATCTGAAATCCAACATTTTGATACGCTCTTTGCAAGTACTACTGCTGATATTACGCTTGTAGCGTTAATAGAGATAAGTAATAAAAAGGCAGTAAAAAAACAAATTGATATTAATGAACTACACATTAATGCGTTTTTTATTCCTTTTCAATTAGAAAATGAAACAGAAGTAGGCATGATGGTAGTTTTACAAGATATAACAGAGCAGCAAAAGCTTGAAATGGTAAGACGCGAATTTGTTGCTAATGTTTCGCATGAACTCAAAACGCCCCTGACATCCATTAAAAGCTATGCAGAGACGCTTTTGCAAGGATTAGTAGATGATAAGGAGACAACCACGCATTTTTTGGAAGTTATCAACAATGAAGCAGATCGTATGACACGACTAGTCAGAGATTTATTGGTGCTTTCGCAATTAGATTATAAACAAACACAATGGAAAAAACAATCTTTTTGTTTGGTGGGCCTAGTCGAAGAAGTGTTAGAAAAGCTCTTATTAACCGCGCAGCGTCGTAAACAGCAACTTGCTTTTCATAAGAAGGTAAGCGAGGTAGGCATTTATGGAGATCGAGATAAAATTGAGCAAGTACTTGTCAATGTCATTTCAAATGCTATTAAATATACACCACAAGAAGGAGAAATTCACATATATGTAGATGTAATAGGAGAGTGTGTGCAGATCAAGGTTATTGATAATGGTATGGGGATTCCTCAACAAGACCTTGCGCGTATATTTGAGAGATTTTATCGCGTAGATAAAGCCCGCTCAAGAGAGTTAGGCGGGACAGGGCTAGGCTTATCGATTGCCCGAGAAATTGTAGCTGCTCATAAAGGAAGTATTACCATGAAAAGTGAGCTAAATGAAGGAACAAAAGTTGTGATACAACTGCCAGTTCAAGAAACAAAAAAGATGGAATAATAATGTAAATCTATTTTAATCGCTATGTAACGTATTTGTAACAATAATAGTGTATAATAGGATATAGATAGAAGTAGGTATTATTTGGTGGTTTTATCTATTTGGAAGGGGGCGTAGGAAGTGCCGAAGTGGATATTGGGGTTTATAATTACAATGGTTATATTGCTAATACCGGTGATTACTTTTGGGGCACCAGATCAGTTAGAAGTCGACGCTTCTGGTACGGTTACGGGTCTCATTAATATATCGAATCTTGAACAAGATATTACTTTTGAACAAGATTATGTACTGCGTGGTTCTGGAAAGCAAAGTGTACAGGTGACTGTCTACGTGTATCATGAAGAGACACAAGCATATAAACAGCTTATGATTATAAATACAGAGTATTTAGAACAAGAGGAAGAACCACTAATATATCCACGGCAGTGGAAAGTTGGTGCTTCAGGTTTGATTATGCAGACAATACAATTACAAGAGGGGAAAAATCGTTTTAAATTATATGCACAAAAAGACCAAGACTATGAAATTATTGATATTGAGATTACTTTGCTAAAAAGAGACTGGCTACAAGCAATCAAAGATTTGAATATTAATATTCAGCAGCAAATTAATAGATTTTTACCTATGAGTAATTGATGAAAATGTCTAATAAGGGAACGATGTTCATGGTACAAGAGAAAATAAAAACATATATTTTAATCATGCTTGTTATAAGCAGTTTGTTTTTTGCAAATCAAATATGGTTTGGTAATAAATTATGGTCTTCGGACTATAATTTTTTTTCTAATTGGAGAAAAACAGATATACAGCAAACCATCGCGAATAAAGAAGATATGATAAACCCTTTGCGATTTGTTGTAAATAGAGGCGAATTTCAGTTGGCATATGGGAAACACCAGCCTACATACCATCAGCTAAATACGCTGCTTAGAGATGTATATGTTACTTTTTTTTCTGAGTCGCAAATAAGCCATGAAAAAGTATCCTTGCAGCAGTGGCAAGAAGTTTTAAATAGCAGAAGGCCATATTATTACATTGACTTTGGTACTGTATCAAGTGTGAGAGTCTTAGGGCAGATATTTGGTATAAGAGACACGAGCATTTCTTCGTATGTGCAAAGTTTAAAAGAATCAATTATTGTCCCGGGAGATAACTTATCTGCAAACATTGTGATATACATCAAAGATGACAATGACCAAAGCGTTAATAAATTTCAACTACCATATAATAAAGCATATTTTGAAAAGCTTAATGAACAGTTTAGACATAGCCTTGAAATTAGACATGCGTTTTCTTTTCAATTAGGATTTGATACACCAAAAGAAAATAGCAAGATTATTATTGCACCTGAAATCCTTATTCCAGTAGTGGAGAGGCAGCAAACATACGCTATACAATCAGAGAATCCATTAGATATCGAAAAAAGTGAGATGCGTGAGCAGATTTTAAGAGCTTTTCAATATACACCAAATACGCTTCGGCAATATGTGGAGACCGATAACACAGTAGTATATACAGAAAATCATAGCACACTTAAAATTAGTCCAAGTGGATTAATTGAATATAGAGCACTTGAATCAGGCAGAGGGATGCGTTTGACAGATGCGAACAGAGAGACAACACCTACTGTGTATGATTCACTTACGATGGCAATTAATCTTATGCAATCTATAGGGAAAATCAATAAGCATCTGCATTTAACATCAGATATTATAGAAGACCCAAACAGTCCAGGGGTACACTCTTTTACTTTTGATTATTATTATAATGGACACCCAATATTGTTACAGCTTGAGGATACTGCTGTAAGAAATGCGATAGAGATTGAAATTGCACAAGGGACGCTGCGATATTATCGCCAATATGTACGTGACTACAGTTTAAAACAGCTTGTTACAATTAATGTACCGATGCTAAATGCTGTGGAAGAATACTATAATCGCGTGAATTTATATCCTGAACAAATGCACATTAAGCAGTTAGGAATTGGGTATATAGAAAATGGCAGTGATAGGGTAAAGCTTCCCCATTGGTATTTGAAACTTATGGATGAACAAGTATTTCACACCATTCCAGCAGTAAAATAAATAGTTAGAAAATAAAGTTTTGAAGTTTGAATGAGAGGGCAGAATATGTATTGGTCTAGAGTGAAAACAATCTTAATCATATTGTTTGTAGTTATTAATATTTTCTTATTAGTAAATATGGTGATATCATTAAATCAAAGTATTGTTATTAGTGATAAAACAATTAATAATACTGTACAAGTGCTGCAAAGAAATGACATTACAATTAATGAACAAATGATTCCTAGAAGAATTCAAAATGTTTCTTTCTTAGTAATTGAGAATGCTATCCAAGACACGCACCAATTTGTCAGTCGGGGATTAGGACAGTCGTATGAAAAACAAATTAAAGATAGTGGCACTATCTATACGCACCAAACAAAGACACTTATACTAGAAAATGCAAGTGATTTTATATATACCGATACAGCTGCATATTTAGAAATAGGAGACGTAACCAAACAAAGAGTGGAGCGCTATGTAAGACGTATATTAGAGAATTTAGGATTTCAAATGAAACATGTTAAGACAATGGAAATGATAGTGCAAGATGATTTAACCTATGTTTTTACATTCAAACAACAATACGATGGCAAGCCGATTTTACAAAGCGATATACGAGCGACATTATCCCCAGGGGGTACACTTACCATAGAAGGGGTAGCATGGCTCCCTAAAAGAGTAGAAGATAAGGTTCCCAGCCGGCAAATAACAAGTGTCCTGATTGAATTTATTCGTCGTGAAGACCGTCCAAAAGATGAAGTAATGGAAATTACAAATTTATCGTTGGGGTACTTTCCAGGACAAGATATCGATAATTTTAAAGAAGTACATGCAGCACCAGTATGGAAAATAGAAGCAATTACAGTAAATGGAAAGACATATGAAGGCCTTTTTGAGGCAATTAAAAAGCCTATTAGACCATAAAAACAAGCATTATTTGGAATTTTAAACTTCCTCTTTAAAAAGATTATAATAAGTGGTATAATAAGTATAGTATATAATAACGAAAGAGATATTAGAAAGTGGGTGCTTGCTTTGGATAAACTGCTAATTGAGGGTAGCAGCAAGCTGGAAGGTGAAATAACGGTAAGTGGCGCAAAGAATGCGGCCGTTGCAGTTATACCAGCAGCAATTTTAGTAGAAGGAAAATGTATCATTGAAAATATACCCAAAATAAAAGACGTATATTTGATTTTAGACATGTTAAAACAACTAGGGGCAAATATTCATTACATAGATAACAGCACAGTAGAAATAGATTGTTCTAATATAAACAACCATACAGCTCCATATGACATGGTAGTTAAAATGAGAGCTTCGTACTATTTAGTAGGGGCGCTTTTAGGACGTTTTAGCAAAGCAGAAGTAGCCTTCCCTGGTGGCTGTAATTTTGGTGTAAGACCTATTGACCAACATATTAAAGGATTTGAAGCACTCGGGGCAAAGGTAGAAATAGAACATGGTGTGATTTATGCACAGGTAAAGAGATTTGAAGGCACACAAATTTACATGGATGTTGTAAGTGTAGGTGCTACAATCAATGTCATGCTAGCAGCGGTAAGAGCAGAAGGCACAACGATTATTGAAAATGCAGCGAAAGAGCCGCATATTGTAGATGTAGCCAATTTTTTAAATGCAATGGGCGCAAATATCAAAGGTGCCGGAACCGATGTGATTAAAATTATAGGTGTAAATAAATTAGGGGGTGGTACCTATTGTATTATCCCGGATCAAATTGAAGCGGGTACATTTATGATTGCAGCAGCTGCTGCAGGAGGCGATGTGCTAGTTAAAAATGTTATACCCAAACACATGGAATCTATAACGGCCAAGCTAATAGAGATGAATGCGCAAGTGACAGAATATGATGATGCTATTCGTGTTGTTCGAAAAGATAAATTAATTCGAGCAAATGTCAAAACTCTTCCATACCCAGGGTTCCCTACAGACTTGCAACCCGTTATTACGATACCGCTTTCAGTAGCAAGTGGGACAAGTATTGTTACCGAAGGGGTATGGGATAGTCGCTTTCAGTATATAGATGAACTCAAACGTATGGGAGTAGATATAAAAGTGGAAGGTAGAGCTGCTGTTGTAGAAGGCGTCAAGCGTTTATCAGGTGCGCCTGTCAAAGCGACGGATCTTCGAGCTGGCGCAGCGATGGTAATAGCAGGGATTATTGCGGAAGGCACAACAGAAATTCATGATTTAATGCATATCGACAGAGGATATGAAAACCTTGAGAAAAAATTATCATCCATAGGTGCAAGAATCAAGAGAACGAGTCAAGGGACGGTTCTCTGACTCATTAAAGAAAAATAGTGCAGGAAGGATTTTAGTGTAGCATATGATAACATTTTGTTCTTTATATAGTGGTAGTAGTGGGAATGCAATTTATATTGCATCCGAAAAAACAAAAATATTAATAGACTGTGGTGTAAGCGGCAAAAAGATTGCCGCTTCTTTAGCGAGTATAGATATAGATGCTAAAGATATAGATGCCATTTTAGTAACTCATGAACACAGAGATCATTGTCATGCAGTAGGCATTATGTCAAGGAGATATGATATTCCGATTTATGCTAATTCCACGACATGGGAGCAGATGGATACTACGATTGGCGCTATTAAACCACATAATAGAAGATGTATGAATACAGATAGCATGTTTGATATTAGAGACATCGGTATAAGGGCTTTTGATATTCCGCATGATGCCGCAGAACCCGTAGGGTATAATTTTCATGTAAAAGATACTAAAGTGACATTAGCAACAGATATCGGACATGTTAGCCCTAAGCTTACTAGATATTTAGAAGGAAGCAAGCTTATCTTACTAGAATCCAATCATGATGTAGAAATGTTAAAATCAGGGGCCTATCCGTATTATCTTAAGCAACGTATCTTAAGCGACAAAGGGCATTTATCTAACGAGGCAGCAGGAGATCTCGCTGCGCATTTGGCTGGAAAAGGGACAAGTCACTTTATATTAGGGCATTTAAGTAGAGAAAATAATTTCCCCCAGCTTGCATATCAGACAGTATTTAACGCATTTACAGCTAAGCAAATGAAAGTAGGTAAAGACGTATTATTAGAAGTAGCAGAAAGAGAGACGGTAAGTAAGGTGTATCAGCTGTAACAAATAATTAGCAATAACAATAAAAAACAACATAAAAATACTTTTTAATAGTGTGAGAGTGAAGAAAATATGTTAAATATTCGTATTATTTCAGTAGGAAAAATAAAAGAAAAATATTTTGAAAATGCAATCAAAGAATATGCAAAGCGCCTTAGTAGGTACTGTAAACTAGAGATGCTAGAGGTAAAAGATGAACCAACCCCAGAGGGTGCAGGAATAAAGCAAGAAAAGGAAATTATAGATAAAGAAGCAACAGGTATATTAAAACATATAAAGCCAGATGTCTATGTTATTGCGCTCTGTATTGAAGGGACTATGCTAGATTCCGAGGCGATTTCAGCCACACTATCTAAATTAGCCCTCCAAGGCAGCAGTAATATTGTTTTCATTATAGGCGGCTCGTTAGGGCTATCAGAACACATTAAAAAGAGAGCAGATTTAAATCTAAGCTTTTCAAAGCTCACCTTTCCCCATCAGCTTATGCGAATTATTTTGTTAGAACAGATCTATAGAAGCTTTCGAATTATGCACGGAGAGCCTTATCATAAGTGATGTTTGATTTGCGCAGATGCATATAAAAAGACCTAATTAATTAGGTCTTTTTATATGCATGTTAGAAAAAAAATTATGAGCAAAGCAAATTTTTTCGCGGGACATACACAAAAGCCTCATATCACCCATATAGTGCTATTAGATAAAAAGTAGCCGCAGTTAACAAGGGGACATAATATTATTGAGTTGATATAGGAAGGGCGTTAGAAAATGATAGGAGATTTTGCAGTTGAAATTAAAGATTTAACCATATCATATCATGGTATAAAAGCGTTAGAAGATATATCATTTCAGATTCCATATAGTCAATTAGTAGGTATTATTGGGCCAAATGGAGCGGGTAAGTCCACCCTAATTAAAGGTATTATGGGGCTTTTACATATTGAAAGCGGAAATATTCGTATTTTTAATGAGACCGTTCAAAAAGTTTACAAAAAAATTGCCTACGTACCGCAACATAGTGATATTGATTTAGCTTTCCCAATATTAGTCGAAGAAGCTGTAATGATGGGAAGGTATCCGCATTTATCTTGGTGGCAAAGAATAACCCAAAAAGACAAAGAAATTGTAGCATCAGCACTACAAAAATTAGGTATCTGTCAATTAAAGAAAAGACAAATTGGAGAGTTATCAGGTGGTCAGAGGCAGCGGGTATTTTTAGCAAGAGCACTTGCACAGCAAGCCGATTTATTTTTCTTAGACGAACCTTTTGCAGGCACTGATGTAATGTCGGAAGAGATTATCATTAATCAATTAAAAGAATTAAGAAATGAAGGCAAAACCATCTTTGTTGTTCATCATGACTTAAGCAAAGTTCAAGATTATTTTGACGAAGTCATTTTGCTAAATAAAAAACTTGTTAAGCATGGAAGTAGTCAAGATGTTTTTTGTGTTGAAGACTTATGCGAAGCTTATAATGGTAGCATTAAGATTGCTGAAAAAAATAATCGATTATTGGTGGTGGGGCAGTAATGGAGAACATTGAATTTTTCATATCTTCCTTAAAATCTTATCAGTACTTGCAAAAGGCCATGATAGCAGGCATATTAGTGGGTGTTATTTGTGGGTTTATTGGATGCTTTATTATTTTAAGAGGCATGGCTTTGATGGGAGATGCTATTTCTCATGCTGTCTTACCTGGGGTAGTGATAGCATATTTACTAGGATTTAGTTTTTTTATTGGTGCCGTAATTTCAGGGGTTATTACTGCTATAGGGATTGGCTATATTACGCAAAATAGCAAAATTAAAGATGATTCAGCGATAGGTATTATGTTTACAGCAGCATTCGCGCTAGGCATTGTACTGATTACAGCGCAGAGAGGAACAGAAGTACATCTTTGGCACATTTTATTTGGTAATGTATTAGCGGTTTTAAGAATGGATTTATGGCTTACATTAAGTGTTGGGGTTGTTGTAATTGGCATTATACTACTCTTTTACAGGTCATTTTTGCTAAGTACGTTTGACCCAGTGATGGCACAGGCCATAGGTATACCCACAAAAGCCATTCATTATATATTAATGCTCATGCTCTCTTTAGTTACTGTAGCAGCACTTAACACAGTAGGCATTGTGTTAGTGGTGGCGATGCTAATTACACCAGGTGCAACAGCCTATTTGCTTACAGATCGCTTTTGTATTATGCTAGTGCTTTCAGCAGTATTTGGTGTAATTTCATCTATTTTTGGTGTATATTTTTCATTTATTTACGATGTTGCCACAGGGGCTTCAATAGTTTTAGTTGCTTCTTTTTTGTTTGCATTAGCATTTTTGTTTGGACCAAAGCAGGGAGTAGTAAAGAAGTTTGATGATTGGAGACAAAAAGCATAGGTAAAAGCAGAGGTTATAAATGATTAATGTGCAAAAAATCTTAAAGTTTATCAATATTATAAAAAAGGAGAGGATTATTTTGTGGCGTAAAAAGGTGTGTGTTATTGTACTTAGTGTCATATGTGTGACGAGTTTGGTGCTATATGGGTGCGGAGAAAATACGCAGCAGTCAAGTGAAACAGAAAGCGAAGAAGGCTTAAATATTATTACGACAATTTCTATTATAGCAGATTTTGTAGAAAATATTATCGGTGATAGAAGCAGCGTAACGTATCTCGTTCCAATTGGTGAAGAACCAGAAGAATATGAGCCTGTTCCTAGTGATTTTAGAAAAATTGCTGATGCAGATATAGTATTTGCTAATGGTGTGAATTTAGAGGAATGGTTAGAAAAAATTATGAGAAACGTTGGTGATACAGAAGTAGTGTATGTAACAAAAGGAGCGCCAACACTAACCTTAGTTGATACAGACATTGAAGACCCTCATTTATGGCTCGACGTAAGATATGTTATTGATTATTATGTTAAAAATATTGTAGATACACTCATAACAATAGATCCTGAAGGAGAAAGTATATATAGACAAAATAGCAAAGCATATACAGATGAGCTAATAGCGTTAGAAGAGTGGATCGTTAAAAAGCTAAGTGAAGTGCCACAAGAGAATAGAATAATTATTATTAGTGAAAATGCTTGCAAATACTTAGGTGATGCCTATGGGTTTGAAGCAGAGGGAATATGGGAGTTAAATGCACATGAAGAAGGAACGCCACAACAAATATCTAGAATTGTTGATTTGGTAAAAGAAAGAAAAATTCCCGCGGTTTTTGTAGAAACAACGGTAGATGAGAGATACATGCAAATGATTTCAAATGAAACAGGGGTTGCGATTGCTGGGACACTATATACCGATGCAGTAGGAGTAAAGGGGAGTGGCGCAGATACATATATTAAGATGATGCGACATAATATTAAGGTCATTGTATCAGGACTAGGTGAATAATTTTAAAGATAGAAAAATCAAAGAATTCAGATGTCCCTTGTGTTCTTTTCCCACATTAAGATGCAGATAAAGTAACCTATTTTAATCAGTAGTGCAAATAATGCTTCGAGTGGACTATTAACAACATTTATAGCTCTAGTAAAAAAGAAAGTAGATATAAAAAGGCCAGGAACCATTCCTAAAAAGCTTCCTAGCGCGTAATCTTTAAAATTAACAGAAGAAATGCCGGATAAATAATTTAGCATGACAAATGGCAATAAAGGAACATTTCGCAAAAAAAACATATACTTTAATCCATGGTTTTCTACCTGTTTTGATATCACTTCAACCTTTTCATCCATATTCTTTTTCTCAAATTGTTTATTCATAAAAAGATGCAAAAAATGAATATGATGCCCACTAATAATTCTAATAATAGAAAAAGATATAATGGCAGCAATAGTTGCAGCGGTTAAAGAATATAAAAAGCCTCTTGTTAGACCAAAAAAAACAGCCCCAATAGCAACCAACCAAGAAATAGGCACAAAAAAAACGGTTAGTACAATCGTGATTAAAATAAATAGTATCCCCATATGATTACTGCTTTGTATTTGATGGAAAAAGTCATTCAGGCCATTTTGATCGAATAGTGGTAAAAAATTAGCAACCACGACAAAGCACGAAAAAAACAATGCCGCAACCACTATACGAATATGATTTTTATACTGAGTCATACACAACATCCTTATTTTTTATTATTATGCTACCTTAATTGATTTTTACATGCTCTCTATAATTTATGTTAAAAAGCTTAAGATTTATGCCACATTTGCAATTATACCCTAACAAAATGAATTATGCAACTGAAACTCACCATGCCTAAAGGCAGGTGGTTCTTAGGTATTTAGACTTCTTATATAGACCGAAACCTATATACACTAATCTGGGTCCCTAAGACTTTCACTATCAAGCATTAAAAAAACACATTAGCGATAGTATAACGCCCGTTTCAAGACGTTTTTATTTTTAGTTATATTACATGCTTTAACGCTGGGTTTATCTTCATATTTTTTAGCCTCTGTATCTCTTTATCATGC
>SKGK01000149.1 GCA_007117465.1 Clostridia bacterium
AATTATGTTTTGTCAGGCAGTACCGGCAATGATTAATACAGGTATCGTCTTTCATCTTGTGTCTATTTTAGGGCAAAAAGGATTAGAACATACCGTTGCAGCTTTAGTATTAAGCACCGTAGCAATTGTTGGCTTTCCTGTTACTTTTATTGCAGGATATGTGTTAGACCGCATAAAAGTTCACTATGTGATGGCGGTTGTTTTTTTGATAGAATTTATAAGTATTTTGATACTTTTATACAGTAGTTCTTTATATATGGCATATGTGTTTGGCATATTAATAGGTATGTTAAGCGGTATGATGGCAGTGTGCAACAATGTGATATGGCCGAATTATTTTGGAAGAAAGCATTTAGGGAGTATTAAAGGGTTCTCTATGACATCGATGGTGTTAGGTTCAGCACTTGGGCCTTTGCCGTTTGGATTTGCGTTTGATATGTTTGGCGGGTATGCGAAGATACTAATGTTAATGAGTATCTTTCCAATATTAGCGATAATCGGTGCAATTAGTTCGCCTGCGCCTGTATTTAAAGATGAATAGCGGGAAGCAGTATAAAAAAGCAAATTAATTACAAAAGGATAATTTTGTATATAAGATGGCAAATAAATGTTTAAAGAAGATATATGCAAGCGACAAGGAGAAATTTTCCTTGTCGTTTTTTTTATTGCCTAAGAGCGTATAAAATTTTTCTGTTAATTTAAGTTCTCTAAATATAAAAAACGATTCTATGCCATACATAATATTAAAAAAATAACATTTCAAACAGAAAATGAATTATTTTCTCATAATAAACGCAAAAATAACCAAAACTACAAAGTGCAATCTTTATTATAGGATTGTATTAAAAGATGAGGAGTGGTAAAATATGGTGGCTAATAGTTTAGAATTAGAGGATGTAAAAAAAATATTATGTGCAGAGCATAGTGACCCGTTTTGTGTGTTAGGGATGCATAAAACTGAAGAAGGGCTGGTAGTACGTGCTTTTTTACCCAATGCAAAAAATGTGAAGGTAATAGATAATAATGAGCTGGAAGTTAAGTATAACATGGGAAAAATTCACCAAGATGGTTTTTTCGAGGTAAAGATAACAGATAGGACTGATTTTTTTGCATATCAGTTTGAAATTCTCGATGATTGTAAAAATTACTGGACGGCATATGATCCCTATTGTTTTTTGCCGATTATATCTGAATACGATTTATATCTTTTTAACAAAGGAGATCATAGACGGATTTATATGAGATTAGGCGCACATGTTATGACGGTTAATGGTATAGCAGGGACATGTTTTACTGTATGGGCGCCTTGCGCTAAAAGAGTAAGTGTAGTAGGGGATTTTAATCAGTGGGATGGTAGAAGGCATTGTATGCGCAGTTTAGGTTCTTCGGGTGTATGGGAAATATTTATTCCTAGCATTACACAAGGGTGCATTTATAAATTTGAAATTAAAACACAAAATGATGATTTATTTAAAAGAGCCGATCCATATGCCTTTTATTCAGAGCTTCGACCTAATAATGCATCTGTAGTATATGATATTGAAAATTATAAATGGCAGGATGAAGGCTGGATGACAAATCGAGCTAAAACCAACTATTTAGAACAACCCATAGCTATTTATGAAGTACATATGGGCTCATGGATGCGTACTTCTTTAGAGGAGAATGGATTTATCTCTTACAAAGATGCAGCTAAAAAGCTTGTATCCTATGTAAAGGAAATGGGGTATACTCATATCGAATTTTTATCGCTGTCAGAACATCCGTATGATGGTTCATGGGGTTATCAGGTAACAGGATATTATGCTGTCACACCACGGTATGGTACGCCAGCCGATTTAATGTATCTGATTGATACATGTCATCAAAATGGGATAGGAGTAATCTTTGATTGGGTGCCAGGCCATTTTCCACGGGATGCACATGGACTTCGGTTATTTGATGGCAGTGCCTTATACGAGCACGCAGATGCCAGACAAGGAGAACATCCTGACTGGGGAACGATGATTTTTAATTATGGTAGAAGCGAAGTAAAAAATTTTTTAATCGGCAATGCCATGTTCTGGTTTGATAAATATCACATTGATGGACTGCGTGTAGATGCAGTTGCATCAATGCTTTGTTTAGATTATGGAAAAGAAGAAGGCCAATGGATTCCTAATCGTTATGGTGGGAGAGAAAATATTGAGGCAATTGAATTTTTAAGACACTTAAACAGTGTAGTGTATGGAGAATACCCAGGGGTTATGATGATTGCGGAAGAGTCTACATCCTGGCCAATGGTATCTAAGCCGCCATATGTAGGCGGATTAGGCTTTGGTTTTAAATGGAATATGGGATGGATGAATGATTTTTTAAGATATATGAGTATGGATTCGGTATATAGAAAATATCACCACAATCTTATTACTTTTAGTATGATGTATGCTTTTTCTGAAAACTTTATATTAGCATTATCTCATGATGAAGTGGTACATGGTAAATGCTCCATGCTTAATAAAATGCCAGGAGATTACTGGCAAAAATTTGCAGGCCTTAGATTGGCATATGGTTATCAATATGGGCACCCAGGCAAAAAACTACTATTTATGGGAGGAGAATTTGGACAGTTTATTGAGTGGAAATACTACGATAGTCTTGATTGGCATTTGCTAGAATATGAAATGCATGATAAAATAAAAAGGTACGTAAAAGACTTAAATGCTTTATATCGGTCTGAACCTGCGTTATACGAGATCGATTTTAGTTTTAAAGGCTTTGAATGGATTAATTGTGATGATGCCCAGCAAAGCGTCGTATCATTTTTGCGTAAGGGAAAAGAGAGTAAAGAGTTACTTATTTTTGTGTGTAATTTTACGCCAGTGGTACATGATCATTATCGTATTGGCGTACCCGTTGAAGGATACTATAAAGAAATATTAAATAGTGATGCCAATATATATGGCGGTAGCAATGCAGGTAATTGTGGCGGTCTATATGCAGAGCCGATTGGCTGTGGGGGAAGACCGTACTCTATAGCATTAAAAGTACCACCGCTAGCAATTGTGGTGTTTAAACCAACTGTAAATCTGCGGTAGCAGATGTATAGTAAAATTGACTGTCACTATAGGCTTAGCATGAAGCAGAATAATATACATCGCTTTGATCACTATCTTAGTAAATAATAAGAAGAGCTTCAGGATGCTTGGAAAATTGTTGATGATATTTTAAAGCATATACAAAACGAGCAGCTAGAAAATTATGCAAAAGCAAGTTAGGGGCCTAAAAAGGCCTTAGATTTAATAAATAAAGATAAAAGGGAGTGGTATTATTCAAATCTACGATGTGACAATGTTAATCCATGAGGACATGCTTTTGTACAAGAATTGTAAAGAGCATAAACCAAGCATTAAGCAGGTTCGCAAACTAGAGGAGGGAAGTAATGAAACAAGGATATCTTTATATTCACATGCAGGTACACATGTGGATGCACCGCTGCACATGCTTGCAGATGGGTATAGCGTAGAGAACATACCGGTACACCAAATGTATGGGAAATGCTATCTACTTGATATGACACATATCAAAGACTGTATAAGGCTTGAAGATATCAAGATGTATTCTTTTGAAAAAGGAACATTTGTATTTTTAAAGACTATAAATTCAGAAGATGCTGCATATAATCCACAGCATATATATCTTTCTGCTAAGGCGGCGAAATATTTAGTTGAGCAACAAATACAAGTAATCGGTATTGATAGCTTAAGCATTGAGAGGAATAATAAAAATCATGATACCCACAATATATTATTAGGAAATAATATGCTCATTGTAGAAGGATTACTTCTAAAAAATGTACCGGCAGGAGAGTATATGGCAGTTGTAGCTCCAATTCCTATTGTAGGAGGCGATGGTAGCCCTGCAAGGGTTTTATTAATAAAAGGGTGAGCAGGTGCTCACCCTTTTGTACCATTTAGTGACGTTCAACTTCCGTAGCACCCGAATTACGTAAAATGTCCGTAACTTGCTCGACATTTTCTTCTTCTGATTGCATACCCCATAAGATTCTTCCTTTTTTAATTTCAGCTTCATAACGCTTGCCTGCTTCTTCAGGAATACCTAAGTCTACAAGGCCACCTACAATACCTCCGGTAACAGCACCAGAAAGCAGACCAGCAATAGGGCCTGCAGCGGCAATAACACCAAGCCCAGGAATGACCATAGTTCCCATACCAAGCAGTAATCCAGTAACGCCACCTAAGACGCCACCTGTTACGGTGCCATCAGAAATGTTGTCATTTGCTACATTTTCTCTACCATTGAACATTTGCTGCGCATTGTCATTTTCTTCTTTTGCAATAATAGAAATGTCATCTGTTCGAAGTCCATTTTCTTTTACTTCTCTTGCTGCATTTTCTGCCTGTTCTTGTGATTCAAAAATACCTACAACGTTTTGTGCCATTGGATATTTCCTCCTTTATTTTAAGATTTTTAAATTGATTGAATATAAATGTCTACTTTTAATATTTCAAATTTATTAAATAATTATTCTTTTATAAAATTCTCTTTTATCATTTGCTTAAAAGTAGTATAATAAGAATAAATAAATTTTTTTATAAATTTTACGATAATAATATGTATAGCGCTAATTAAA
>SKGK01000202.1 GCA_007117465.1 Clostridia bacterium
AACTAATAATCCATACAATATTTAGAGCACATGATAGCCAGAATAAAAAACTGATCTCATCAATTGCTCGCTCATAATACAAATCTTTATTCTTGATAATCATAACAATGATAGAAATGATTAAAACAGTATATATAACGCTCCAAATACTAAAAGTGGAAGGTGCTGGTGTGATTAGAGTTTGATACATATCAGAAACTTCTTTTTGGGAAAGACCGTTGATGATCCCAAAAGCACCCATGCCATTGACGATTAATGTAACAACTAATAAAATTGCGTTGATCCATGATTTTGTTTTGCGTTTCATTTTTCTCCCCCATTCTATTTTTTTAAATTTTATATTTGTGCTTTATAATGTTTACAAAGAATTCAACTTTTCATCCAATATGTCATCTGCATAAGTTTTACCGCTCTTTAATTATACAGAAAAACAAGGAATATTACAACTGTTATTTTCCGATACCGTTCGACAAATTACTACACGCAATTTCATTTTGCCATTCCCCAAACCTCCCATAACCTTTTCGCAAAATCAAACAATTTCGCGTATATCCTTAATTTTGCGACAAAAAAGGTGCTTTATCAATCTATTAATTACCATTAACCGCCAAGTATGCGGAAGAACCAAAATAGTTGAAGCTTTTAAAGACAAAAAAGAGAAACCCGATGACGACATTAATATTTCCCTTGACCAAGTGCATAATCTGACATCAGCCATTGCCAAAGGACTCAAGTACCCTGAGCTTACTGAAAATAATAACATCGATTACAATGAGTTAATGGATTTTTTAGAAAAGCTTTGTAGAATTTTCAAGTGGGAAATTTATGAAAAGCAGACCCTTGGTCATGTAAGTCAACAAGGAAATCATGGGTTGTTAATATATTCAAAGTGTCAGAGTACGCTTATATCTAGCCTGTTGATTCTTTTCTGAAAATTAAGTGTCTACTTTTCTTCAGTTAATCCGGATGATGTTAACTCTGTTTTTATTTCTGGCTTATGTGATTCAACAACCTTATCGCCTCACCAAGTCCAATACACAACATACCACAAACAAAAATTAACACACCATATACCCATCCTAGTGGTTCTCCTACAATAACACCTGCAATTACACCTATAATTAAAATGATTGTCCCTATCACTTTTAAAAACAATCCAATGACCGTATTACTTTCAGATCTTGTGCTATCTAACGTATAGTTTCTCTGTAGACCCTCATCTTCTAAAGACAAGTCCTCATCAATTACAATACCATCATCTATCGCTCTTAAAATTGATTCTTTGACATTTTTCTTTTTATTATTATCACTCATTATCTTTTCTCCTTATTTAACACATTGTCTTACAACGCTAACTACTTTTCTTCCTTTGGAAAGCGAAAATGCCCCACAATTCTGTCCCTCCATCTTTCAAGACCGTCTTCTCCTCTTGGAACAGATACCATGTTATGTATCACATGCGGCACACCTTTGTTTGTACAATAACCTCCGTTACGCCTGTACTAAGCTCGTTAGAAACGGTTGCTGGTTGGTGGGACAGATAAAAGATAAATCCCATCCAAAGAATAACGGCTGCCCATGATATTATTTTATACATTTATACTCTTCCTATCTAATGTTAGTCCCTCATTAGTGTTTCATTTCTTTTTGTATTTGTTTTTTTATTTCTATTATTTTATCTAATGGCAGTTCAACACCTTGTGCTACAGTCTTTTCATCAACACCAAGTTTTAAAAAGTTTATAGCATCTTTTATTGCTTTCTCATTTTTTACTTTGTCAGCTTCATTATCAAACAATCTTTCAATCGCATATGTCATCGACTTCCCCTCCTTTAAGCTTTCAATGATTTCTTTCGCTTCTGCTGCTGGGAAGCGCTTACTAAACACTTCCATCAGCCATTCAATGATTAGCGCCATTTTCTCCGGTGCTAATTTATCCTTACGCTGCATAATTTTATCTAACCGTCTTAGCATGATCTCTTTGTGTCTTGCAACGATGGATTGATCCATCATGATGATACAGGATATACTGTTGGCTACCTTTAAAAGCTCTTCTTCATTATATCCATTTACATCAACTAAAATGTACTGAAAATTGACTATGTGCTCTCCAAATCGCTGTGATTCATTTTGTAGGTCTTTAAAATTCATCACCGCATCCCACTCTTTTTCACCATTATAAAGAACAATCGGAACAATGGCAGGCAGCTTGTATGCTTGCTCTTGGGCATCTTTGTATTTTACATTAGTAAGCTCTTGTTTCCATATCTGCACCATATACATAAGGAGCCGATACGGGATCATTCTATCCACGCTAGACTGCAGCTCCAACAGGATATAGAAAATAACATCTTGATCTTCTCCTGTTGCTGCATTTTTAAACTTCATTCTATACACAACATCTGATTCTTTTTTTCTATAATCTTGTAGCACATATTCTTTGTCTACTCTTACAAGGTCTTCTTCATTGATATCTTTGACCCAGTCTTCATGTACAAATGTCTGCAAAAATTCTAAAAACATCTCTTTGTTTTGAAATAGCTTTTTATACCCCTTATCCTGTAGCTGATGATTGCCTTCGCTACTTGGTTCTGTCATTCTTACTTTTTTCTCTTCTGTCATATCCTCACTTCTTTCACTTTTAGTTTATCATACTTTTGTATCGTTGTAAATCCATTATACCCCAAAACATTTGTTCGTGTCAATGGTAAAAAAAATATCCACTAGCTATATTATAGGCTTAGTAGATATTTTGATTTCATTTTTTCTTTATAATACCCCTCTTATCATCAGCATCTTAATCACAAACATATATATCCCAATCCCTACCATAGCCCCTGCACTATCAATGAGTACATCCTTTATGCCCGGGCCACGACCTGGAATGAACATCTGATGCACTTCATCTGATATGGCATATAGCACACAAACAAGTAGCGCTAATGCCATGCCTCTGTATCCATATACACCACTTGCCCTAAATGCATTGATTACGAATACCCCTAACACCAAGTAGATAAAAAAGTGAGCATTCTTTCTGATGATATGATTAAACCTCTTTATATCAAACTCCTTGTTAGGCGCAACTTTCTCTATAGTTCGTACAATAACCTCGGTTACACCTGTACTAAGCTCGTTAGAAACGGTTGCTGGTTGGTGGGATAGATAAAAGATAAATCCCATCCAAATGATAACGGCTGCCCATGATATTATTTTATACATTTATGTCCTTCCTAACTTTTCTTATTTCCCATACTTCCTCATTTTAAGCACATGATTAATATGTGCAAAATCATACCCATAGTAATCCTGCTTTTGAGCTAATGCTTTCGCTTTTTCATGTTCAGGATGTGATGTATTATCATATGTTTCTTTAAACTCATAGTACTGATCTAGTCCACCAATATCCTCTATAGGTCCGTCTTGTTCTCCATCTATCAGCATCGGGTATTTATTTTTATAATCTTCAATAATATCTTCCAATATGATTTTATGCTCCCAATAACATTTAAAATCATAAACATATGTTAATCTTTTATGCTTTTCTATATATTTCTCTATTTTAAGGGTTTGCGGTTTTCTTATCTTTATATCTATTATATCTTTTAATACGTTATTTTTATCTTTATGTTTTTTATATACTGTATCTTTTTCATACATCTTGTGCATTTTATATGCATTATCATCATTTGTTACCCTTATTTTTTCTTCTGGTAAGTCAAATTCATATATTTTATTATCCATAGAAAACTCTTCATAAAAACCTATGGTATCCTGAATAATGGTATGCAGTCTAAAAAAAGTAGCATTTGCAGGCATAACGATTCTTCTCCATATAAGGGGTTTTGAATTAACGAGTTCTATTTTTATTTGATATGCTTTCATTTTTTTGCTCCTTCCCATAATAAAAAAGTTGTGCTATAATAAATGCTAAAAACGACATCGGAGGTCTAGCATGACTAAAAAACTTAAAAATAACGATCCTAATTATTTGATTAATTACATTTCTAAACAAAAAATTGATTTATCTAAAGATGCACGCTTCAACATCATATTTTACTTTTCTAGTTTGCATACAGTGTTTCTTCTTTGTACACTTTTAAATGTCTCAAGAAGCGGATATTATAAGTGGCGAAAAAGAAAACTTCATCCTGCAACCGACCCTGATTCAACCTTTAAAAAGCTTATAATTGAACAGCAGCTACTAAGTGGTTTTACTACAGGATACCGAAAAATGTGTCTCTATTTAAATAGAGAAAAAAAGAAATATATAACAGAGTATAAAACGTACCAAATTATGGCTAAGTATGGATTGTTGTCTAAATCAATTCATTCAAAAAAGAACTCCATTATCAATAAATATCTTGTGAATTACAATAATTTACTTGATGGTGATTTTTCAGCTAGCATCCCTAACACAAAATGGTGTATCGATATCACAAAGATTGACACCGATGAAGTCACATTGTACTTCTGTGCAATCATAGACCTGTTTGACCGCTCTATTGTCTCATACACTTTTCATACAAAACAAACGCTCAGTCTAGTTAGCAATACAATCAAGAGCGCAATCAATAAAAGCAATAT
>SKGK01000161.1 GCA_007117465.1 Clostridia bacterium
ATTATATTCCACTTTTCAATATTCTTACGCTCCATGTACCACTACTAACATCGGCTAATAATCTAATGCCACTACTATAATTACACTTAAAAACAATGCCACTAGTATCTCCTAGGTCAACAGTAGAATAACTTGTAAACTCTACATTAGTACCATCATAGCAGGCAATAATAGATTCAATCCTTACATTGACGCCATCTTTTGCCACTATATCAAATCTACCACCGATATAATCCGTATGTATTGTATCTAGTACATTGTCATTACCAGTTACATCATTTACGGTTTTCTTTTCAAAATGCACATCTTTATTATCTACGTGAGTTTTCGTAGCTTCTAAAGTAATAGCAGGAGCAGTCCTCCAAGCGTCTTTGCCCGTAATAGACTTAATCATATTGGCTAACCAACTTAATAAAATTCCCATTTTATTGGTATCACCATCCGCCACCGTTGTATCATCTATCGTTCTATCACCAATCAAATTATCTGTAATATCTCCATTGACCAGTGTGTTTTGTTTTAATCCTAATCCTGTATTCACTGCTTTTGTGGAAGGGTAATCTACATCACTATCAGTCAATGTAGTTTTTTTGTTAGCACTATCTTCAGCAGTAAAACCTAAAGCATCTTGCTTCCCATTCCACGTATTTTTTTCTACATCTGTTACAAACCTATTATTTTCGTCCTGTGTTATAATTGCAGGTAAATGATTATCAGGATGTGCATAATTATTTGCATTATTTGCAACACCATCTAATTTAGCTTTGTCTTCATGACTCATAAAACCATGTTTTTCGCCCACGCCAGTAGGAACTACATTATCATGAATATGTGCAGCAGGAGCAAATGTGGCAGGTTTATTCTCTACACCACTCCAATCTACTGCACTAGCTCTTGATGCGGTATATGCCGTATATCCATCTGCACTATCCAATTTAGTATCATCTACCACAAAATACATTATATTGGTGTCTATTTGTTTTACCGTATCACCATTTTGAACATCATCTATTGTTAATAGAAATCTAGTGGCTTCATCGGCAACCGTAACTAATCTTTCTAATGAGCCATGTGGCAATCTTGCCAAATCAATAGTTCCACTTGTTATTTTAGTAGCATCTAAATTCTGCACTAATTTACTATCACCATCTAATGTAGCTACTCCATTTATGGCATTTTTCTCAGAAGAGGGGATTAATTCAAAATCTCCCGAACCTAATACTGTTGTATTATTAATTGTTTTTATATTAGTATTACTAACTAAGGTATCTTGTTTTAATCCTAATGCCGTATTTACTGCTTTTGTAGTGGGATAGTCTACATCTGAATCCGTTAATGTAGTTTTTTTATTAGCGTTATTCTCAGCAGTGAAACCCAAAGCGTCTTGTTTATTATTCCATGTAGTTTTTTCTACATCAGTTACGAATCTATTATTTTCATCTTGTGTGATTATCGAGGGGAGATGATTAGCAGGGTGTGTGTAATTATTAGCATTTTCAGCAACACCTGTTAATTTAACTCTTTCATCACTCGTCATTATTTTCCTTGTGAGCGAATCTTTTAAATTATCAATGTCAAATATATCTGATTGAATACCATCTGGATCATATTGTGCCTTAGTCATATCCCCACTACCCGCAGGGGACTTATATGTACCATCGTTGCTTAGAAATAATCCACCATCACCAGCTATATTTACGGCATTTACTTTGTTTTTATCTCCGTTAGTGTAATTATTATCCGAAAGCACTTTACCCATTACTTTATCTACTTTGTTATCTAATAATCCATTTACTTCCACTTGTGTATATTTATCTATTGTTGTCCACTCGGTATTAAAATCTACATGGTTTACTTTTGTTAATACTTGTCCAGTAGTGCCATCTTCGGCTACTCCTTCGCCTGTATCGCCTTTGTCACCCTTATCTCCTTTAACTACCATCGAGCTATCTACCCATGCACCATTCAAACGCCTTTGTAGTTGATTATCTACAATTACATATATATTCTCTTTTAATTTATCAGGATTTGCCACAAAATAATCATCACGCAAAATATCCGTGGCAAAATAATATTCCGTATCTATATTAACTGCTTTTTTGGCAATGCCTATTGCGACTAAACTCATTTAGCTCACCACCCTCGCACGAACCGTTACATCGCCTGCCACAGCACTTATCCTCACTCTAAATGCAATATAGCCAGTTAAATCAACTTGCCATTGACTATCTAATGTAGAATTTGTATTTTCTACATCTAAAGTAGCTAAATTTACCGCCACAACGGGATAATAAGCACCATTATCTATTGATTTTCCCTCAAAGTGTGCAGTAAATGTAGAACCACCTGTTCCTGTGAAAATTATATTTGCAGTATTCATATCTGCTCTTAGTTTTAATTCAAACCCATCCGATGGGGCATCTGTTTCATTTTGAAAAGTCCAATTAATTATACCTGCATTTTTTGACATTATTTACACCTATCCTTTCTTTTGATTATCCAATTCTGAGATTCTTACATTGTAAAAAAAATGAGAAAGGCTATTAGCTTATAGCCTTTATGCCTTTCTCATGTGTATATTTTTATATTAATACCCTAATTAATTCACTACCTCGACCACAACATTATCTACAAATCCTGATGCTGTATGTGTTACAGTAATTATAGCTGTGCCATCTACATCTGTCGCAGTGATTAACCCATTGCTATTTACACCAGCAGTCGCAACAGTGTCAGATGTAAATGTGCAATCAGCAGGCGAAATGCTGACATTCCCCTTCATTCCGCTCTGAATACCTATAATGCTAATCTGTTGTGTTTGTGCATCTGCCATTTCAACAAAAGATGGAGTTGCAGCGATTTGTGTTAATTGCAATGCTTCTACATCACCTAAAGGCACTATAAAACATTTTGCATATAATGATTTTCCTGCTTCTGAGAATTCTAATGCTCTACCATTAAGTGCAGATGTACTTGCTCCATCAGCAGTAAAGTCTAATGTAAAGCTACCATCAGCTTTGAAGTTTTCTACGATTATTTGTAGCTCACCAGTTTGTGATTGTCCACTAGCTTTTTGGAACAATTTGCCTTTAAGAACCAATCTATATGCTTTTGGGAATCCATCAGTAGTAATGTCAATTTGATCTACTGTTTCATTATACATATAAGTTACTTCTACATTAGTATCTCCTCCACCGGTTACGGTAAAGTTTTTACCTGTAGGAGTAATAGTTACTATGGATTTGTCAGCTTTTACTACATATATATTACCTACAGGAGTTTCGGTTACTACTCCGGCATCACCTGATAGTGTAATATTTTCAGTGATGTAAATATCTTTTGCACCACTTTGAATTAATTCACCATTATTAATTGCTAGATAAGTTTCATCCCAACGACAATCTTCAAGAGTCACACTTAACTCTTTTTCATAATTGAATATGTATTGAAGCTTGTTTGAGAATCCACCTTTAATTAGCATTTCTTGAACACTTGTTTCAAGAGCACTGTTGATTAAGGTTTTTGCGTTTAAAACTAATTTGTCTGATTGCTTGTCATAAAGCTGTGCATCACATACTGATACTAAATATTGATCTTGATTTATCATTATTTTTCGTCCTCCTTATTATTTATTAACCTTCAATTTTGTTCGTTATTTCTTTGGCATTTACTATGACATCATCATAAGTGCCACTTTCGGGAATGTGTTCTAACCAATGTTTTATATTCTTTGTATCTCCTGCTTTTAATGCAGGATAGGTATAAACTTCCCACGAAAGTTTTAAATTCAGTCTTTCCATGCTTTTGTTAAACTGATATATAGTCATTTCTTTTATTTTTTGAAAGTCAATACCAGTAGCGATGTGAAAGCTGAATATCTGCTCTTCAATTGTGGCAGATTTATTTTTCTTTGCCATAAATGCCTTGGCATCATCTAGTGCTTTTTGTAATTCACTATCCATGATTTGATTTACTACAATTAAATTTTGCCTAAAGATTATTTCTCTAATCTTATCAAACTGAAATTCACTAATTTTATATTCTTGTTCTACTAAGATATATATTCTCTCGTTATCAGAGACAAATTCAAATTCCTGCTCTCTGAAAACAAGCTTAAGCAAATTATTAAATTTCTTGAATATTTCTTCACTTTCAGTACCTAGTGCGAAAATAAATCTTAGATATGACATTTTAATAACCTCTGCATCAGAAATCTTCTCTTTCTCTATGAGTAGACAACGTACCCAATCATAAAACTCGTAGAAGTCCCTTAATCGCACAGGATAAATCTTGACATTTTTATGTAGCGTTTCATCTCCCCAAACATTGCTCAAACTTTCCATATTTATCCACTCCTAGTATTTAGAAGCAAAACATACCCCGAAAAACTACTGTTAAAATTAACAAAACTAATAGGACTTTTTAACAACAATCCACCTATGCCATTAACGTCATCAATATTGCCATTTAAGTCATCTAATAATTCTTCAAGTAAAACAAATA
>SKGK01000098.1 GCA_007117465.1 Clostridia bacterium
ATTAAAAGCGCAAAAGAAAAAGAAAGAAAACCGCTGTATAAAGAATTAAAGGAAATGTATAAGCAATACAGGCTAAGTGAATATGCACTGCATGAAGATATCAAGAAAATGCAGCACCATTAAATAAAAACGTCTTGAAACGGGTGTTATACTATCGCTAATGTGTTTTTTTTAATGCTTGATAGTGAAAGTCTTAGGGTCCCAGATTAGTGTATATAGGTTTCGGTCTATATAAGAAGTCTAAATACCTAAGAACCACCTGCCTTTAGGCATGGTGAGTTTCAGAAGTAGTTATATGTTGTTAAATATTTATGAGATTGCATCAGATATGCATACTCAGCTTAAGTCAGGTATGATACAAAACATTGAAGAAATAAGCAATAAGTTGCTAAAAGAAGTAGCATATGAGCAAAAGGAAATCATAGAATATTTCCTTAAAGCAGGTATCGTTTTGGAGGTGGAACAATAAGATGGACAAGTTAAAAACAGTGTTAATTGTTGATGATTCAGCATCTATAAGGATACAAGTGAAATATTTATTAGAAAAAGCAAACTTTGTAGTCAGACAGGCGGGTAATCAATTAGGAATGATGAACGTAATCGAAGAGTATGGAAAATGAGTCGACGTAATCATTATGGATCTTAGTTTAAAAGATGAATATGGATTCGACTTAATAAAAATTCTGCGACAAAACAATAAATACAAAGAGATTCCTATTTTGGTATTAACAGAAGATGCGGAAAGAGAGACTGTTATTACAGAAAAAAAAAATTGGAGTGCAGGGGTATTTGAGAAAGCCCCTTGTTAAAGAAGAGATGATAGATAAAATAATGTCTGTTTTACACAACGAATAAGCAGAATATGTGAGGAGGTGCAGGGGTTTTTGGGAACGTATGTTACACTATCAATAATATCTATTTTATTATCGCTCATGGTTATCTGGCAAATAAGAAGGAGATTTTCAGAAAGTAAAAGATATTTTTATTTCTCATTAGCACTGAGTGCAGTAGTTTTATGGACTTTTTTTGCAATGTTTGAAATGTTATCTATGGAGTATATTAATAAAATCTTCTATTCTAAGCTTTGTTATATAGGAATCGTAAGTGTTCCTGTCCTATGGTTTTTCTTTTCATATGAATATGAAGGTACGGAACAACAGTTAAAAAAGAAAAAATTTACTTTTTTTTGGGTGATTCCCATCATCACACTCGTGCTAGTTATGACAAATGAACAACATGGACTTATATGGACACAAGTATATCCTGATACAAAGGTTGAAAATTTTATAGTACTTCGATACGAAAGAGGCGCATGGTTTTTTGTTAATGTACTGTATAGCTACGGTCTAATTCTTATAGGTATGGTGCGTATTTTTTATGTGTCAATAAAAATGAAAACATACACCAATTATTTTGTAGTTATTTTAGGTGTTATGGCGCCACTAATAGGAAATGGGCTTTATCTTGGTAGAGCAGTACATTTTGATTATGTACCCGCTACTTTTTCTGTTATGTGTGTTTGTTTTGCGTGGGCTATTATTAGTGGTTTTTTGGAGAAAAAGCTTGCTATTGCTGAAATTATACATGAAAATATGGAGGAAGGCGTTTTGCTTATTGATGAACACATGTATATTTCTAGTGTAAACCCATACGCTCAAAAGATTTTAGGAGTAGCACCTATACAAGAAGGGCTCCTTGCAAGTGAACTTATTCCATTTTGGGATAAGTTGAAGTATTTTTTTGATGAAGATGCAGATAAATACTTTGAAGTGTCAATAGGCAGTAGTAATAGCTGTAGATGGTATTCAGTGCATTTGTATGCGATTCATGGTAAACGTCAGTATGTAGGATGGATTGTAAGTATGTTCGATATTACGGATAAAAAAGGGTATGAAGAGGAATTAGAAAAAAAGAAATTGGCTGCAGAATCTGCGAATATAGCAAAAACCCATTTTATTGCGAATATATCTCATGAAATTAGAACGCCTCTTAATGGGATTATAGGTTTTATTGATATTTTAGAACAAACCCAATTGGAAGAAGAACAAAAAAATTTCCTTATGGAAATTAAAAATGCTTCTGATACACTGATGTATTTAGTAAATGATGTTTTGGATTTTTCTAAGATGGAGTCTGACAAAATGGTGTTGGAAAAAATTGAATTTGATATTTCACAATTGATTAAAAGAACAGTTTCACTCGTTCAACCTGCGGCGAAGAATAAAGGGATTGAGGTTTATAGCGTATTATCGAAAGGGCTACCTGCCGTTATTAGTGCTGATTTAAATAGACTAAAACAAGTACTTAACAATTTACTTGGAAATGCTGTGAAATTCACCGAAAAAGGAAGTGTTCAGCTCTACGTTGAAGCAATAGCACAACAAGGAAAAAATATTTTATTAAAATTCCAAATTTCTGATACGGGTATTGGTATATCACGTAAAGCACAAGAAAAACTTTTTGAAACTTTTACACAAGCTGATAATTCTACAACTAGAAAATATGGTGGAACTGGCCTAGGGTTAGCAATTTCAAAAAAAATAATTGTATTAATGGGTGGAGACATATGGGTGGAAAGCGAGCTAGATAAAGGTTCAACATTTACATTTACAATTCATGTAGAAAAGGGGCACGAACGAACTGCTGAGCATGATGTAAGTGTGCATAAGGAAAAGAGTAATAAAAATGACGAAACAAAGCTATCAAAGCGCATATTGCTAGTGGAAGATAAAGAAGCCAATAGAAAGCTTGCTGTTATTATGCTTAAAAAAATGGGGTGTCAATGTGATATTGCCGTAGATGGGAGCGAAGGCGTTAAGGTTTGCAATCAAAATAAATATGATTTAATATTCATGGATTGTCAGATGCCAGTAATGGATGGGTATGATGCGGCAGGTTTAATTAAGAAAAGCGATAGCTTAAATGCAAATACGCCTATTATTGCAATGACCGCTAATGCTATTGAAGGAGACCGCGAAAAGTGCATAGCGGCTGGAATGGATGATTATATGTGTAAACCTATTAACAAGCAAAAGCTTAAAGAAATGATTTTGAAATGGACGAAGGTAAGGATATACAGTGATATGGCAGGTGGAAAATAACTATTCAAGTTTAGGGTGATCATAAAGAGGGGATATTAAATGATGTGTTATGGAACCGAAGATAAAAAATAGATTTTGGGTATAGTAAGGAGAGTGTTTGTTATTAGTATTAGTGGTAATGTGGAATCGCTCAGGAAATCATTATTAAATGAAATTGAAGGTTTATACGATATCCCAATATCTCCTTCTGAATTCCTTTCTCAAGAACTCGCAATAAAGCTTGCGTACTTTACAGGAATTATTAACAGGGAAATAGCGGTATTTATAAATCGGAAAGGTAAAATTATTGATATAAGTATTGGAGACAGTGGAACTGTTTCGTTGCCTGTTGTTGATGGGCGCAGGGATACATCTAGACTATCGCGCATTAGGTGTATTCATACCCATCCTAATGGCGACGGTAAGCTTTCTGCTGTTGATATCAGTTCTCTTATAAACCTAAGACTAGATGCCATGGTTGCAATAGGGGTAGGAGGAGATAAAGTAACTAGTATTTATGCAGCGCTTCCTGCTAAGGATGAGAATGGAGATTTTAAAAATGCAGAGGTATATGGTTCTTATAAATTGACAGATAATAAAATGAACCATCTATTTGACATTATTGCAGACCTTGATAAGTCGGATGGAAACGCATTGTATCAAATTCAATCTGACGCTGAAAGAGCTATTTTAGTTGGGCTTGAGACCGCACAGAGTGAATTAATTGATGGTAAGAGTGAAGGCGAAAGATCGCTTGAGGAACTAGAAGAACTAGCGATTACTGCAGGCTGTATTGTAGTGCAAGGATTTTTGCAAAGAAAATCAACAAAGGATTCAACCTATTACATAGGGAAAGGGAAGATTGAAGAAATTAATCTTGCTCGTCAGGCATTAAATGCGGATGTCTTGATTTTTGATGATGAGCTCTCAGGGGCTCAGATAAGGAATATAGAAGCAATCACAGGCATAAAAGTGATAGACAGAACCACATTAATTCTTGATATATTTGCTCAAAGAGCGAGGTCAAAGGAAGGTAAATTACAAGTCGAGCTGGCACAAATGAAATATAGGCTTCCAAGATTGATTGGTCTAGGAACCCAGTTATCAAGGCTAGGAGGTGGCATTGGCACGAGAGGCCCTGGCGAGAAAAAGCTGGAGGTTGACAGAAGGCATATAAGAAGAAAGATAACTTTTCTAGAAGAAGAACTAAATCATATAAGCAAGAGAAGAGGGTATATGCGAGAGGGCAGAAAGAAAAATGTTCTGCCTTCAGTAGCGCTGGTCGGATATACCAATGCCGGAAAATCAACACTAATCAATAAGCTTTGCAGTTCAGATGTTTTTGCCGAAGATAAACTATTTGCAACGCTTGACCCCACTATCAGAAAATTTATTTTAGCGGACGGCAGAAATATTATTTTTGTCGATACTGTAGGATTCATAAGGAAATTGCCCCATGAACTTGTGCAAGCTTTTAAGTCTACGCTTGAAGAAGCGGTTTTTGCGGATATCCTTCTTCATGTAGTAGATGCATCAAGTGTTGAAGCAGAAGTTCAAATTACGGTTGTCAATGATATATTAACTAAGTTAGAGGCATCTGATAAACCTGTCATTATTGCGCTCAATAAGATGGATAAGGTAAAAGGGGATGTAAGACTTCCTCTTTCATATGCAGATCAAAAGGTTGTTGAGATTTCGTCAGTAACAGGGGATGGGCTTGATCAATTAATTAATGAAATTTCACAACTGCTTGCTAAAGATATTACTGAAATAAATGTTTTGGTTCCATATACAGAAGGTTGGATTATCCCGTATATTCATGAGAATGGGAAGATTCTTGAAACAAATTATGTGGAAAAAGGTACACAAATAAAAGCGAGTATTAAAAAGAATAAAATTAAGAAAATTAGGGAGTATGTTAAAGAATAGTTTTTCAATAGGAGATATTCTCTTTATTGAAGAAGGCGATTCTATTACAGCCGATGCAAGACTTATTGAAAGCAAAAACTTTGCAACAATTGAATCAGTAACATAAAGACCGTCAGATATTTAAAGTATACCTGACGGTCTTTATGTTACTGATTGTTTTTTTGTATAAGACTTTTATAAATGTTGGATATTTCTTCGTAAGCAGTTTCTTTATCCGATTCTGAAATATCGGGGTTATTTTTAATTTCATAGTAGGTGTTTTGCACAGTATCGCTAGCTTTTACTTGTTCAAGTGTTAAATCTAATTTTTGCGCAATTTCATTTACATTTACATCCTGCATGATAAGTCCTCCTTTGCAAAATATTTTTTATTGTTAAATGATTGACGAATGAAGTTAATAGGTTAATATTAGTATGTCTATTAACTTGTATTTTAAACCTATAACGCAGAATTTAAAATATATAAAACCAGTAGTCTATGAGTAGACATTTAAGAATACATATATAGTGGAGGCGAGAATGATGAAATCTTTTTTTGTAGTATTACGTTTAAAAATAATCATTTTTTTAATGTTTATAATTATAGGTAGCTTTTTTTTGATAAGTGTAACCGGATTAGGTACGATTATTTATGAACTTCTATTGCCATCACAGCAAGTTATAACGAAGGAAATTGACATATTACAGCAGGAGAATAATGAAATGCGTGATATGTTAAATGCCATTTTACCAGCAAAAAAAGACAGCATTATCTATCCTAATCCCTATCGTTCTCATGAAGGTTATCACGCCGTATTTAAAACCCAAAATATAAGTGAAATTATAGAAAGTGGAGAAGATGTTGGTTTTGAAATGTTATATCATGACAGAGAGTACATAAGACCCATATATGATCCCGCATGGAAAACATTTTATTTTAGAAATTGGCTATATCTCCCTAAAAAACTTGAGCAAGCACGGCATCAGTTGTTTGTACTATATGGAGGTGTTAGTAATCTGTTTGATAGCTTTGGTCATTTAAGTTTGCAGTTTGAAAAAAAAGAGATTAGTATTGATTACCATAAAAATATACACTTTTTAGTATACGATTTTGATGTACAGCAAATAAAAAAGAAAAAACATCAGATTGTTTTAGTAGGAGAGCCTTCTAGAAAAGGGTTGCAAGTTGTTGCCGTAGACGTTGCCAATATATTAGGCGACAAAGAGCATGACCAATTTTTGTTTCAACTTTGCACACCACGTGGGTATGAAATTGATTATTTTTACGGTGTTTATCAAAAGAGTGAATATTATAAGCAAAAATATGAGTCGCTTGTTGCGCCAGCTTTTATTTTTGCAGAAGATTCTACTAGGCTTCAGCAGCTAAAGGATCAAAATCACGCTTTAAAAAGAAAGCTAAATACTTACATTCCTTTAGAAGATGAAGGCAAAATATTTTCAAACAAAGGAATGCACCAGGTTAATAGTACACAAGATATCAACCTGATTTATCAGAAAAGCCTGCCGATAAGATGGCAAGTACAATATGCTAATAGCTATTATCAAAGACCTGTATATCATCCTATATGGACATACCGTGAAGATTTAAGATTTATACCAGCACTTATAGAGATGAATTTACGCACACTATTTTCAATACCTGATGCAACACAGCAAAAAGTTTTTTTTGGTAAGCATGGTTTTGAATATCAAATCGATGAATTGCCTAAAGATAAACTATGTTTATTGATATATGATTTTCTCGTGCGAGAAGTTAAGCAGTATCAACACCATGTTATCGTAGTAGGAGAACCTACAAGAAAAGGTGTTAGTATTATTTCTCTCGATGTCGAAAATACTAAGCATGATGAGCAGTATCAGTATTATCTTATGACACCAGATTTATATGAAATAGATTATTTTAAAAGCATTGATAAATAAAATATATTTGTGGTACAATGATATAGATAACGTACTGTAAAGTAGTTCTAATGTGCCTAAGTACAATATGCGAAGGAGAAATGCATGGTGACAGATTGCATAGGACAGTTTTATGATGAAAATGGTATAATAAAAATAACCGCAGAAAATAAAGTAATGTCTTTGAAACAACCTAATAGTGTATATGAAGTAATACGTGTCATTGAAGGTGTTGCGCTTTTTATTGAAGAACATTTTAGTCGATTAGTACGCTCTTTTAACCTCACAGAAGATACACTGCAGTTAGACATACATACGCTTTGGGAGCGAATTATTCGTGTAGTAAAAGCAAATGCTCAAATAAATTGCAATGTAAAAATCATCATCTCTTCTAACGAGAACAAGCAGCATTCAGTGATATATATTAGTAAAAGCTATTATCCTAGCGCAGCAGAAATAAAGCAAGGCGTAGCGGTAGATGTGATGATGTGGGAAAGAGAGCAGCCTAATGCAAAAGTGATCAATCAATCATATAAACAGGCCGTTGAAAATACAATAAAACATAAGGATGTGTTTGAGGTATTGCTGGTAAATGCTAAAAATGAAATTACAGAAGGTAGTAGATCAAATGTATTTTTTATAAAATCTAAGACCGTATATACCCCGCCTGCTACACAAGTTTTAAAAGGAATTACAAGAGAGTATGTTCTAGATGCATGTAAAAATGCGAATATGCAGATTGTGCAATCACCTATTAAGTTAGACATGTTAGGTGATATAGAAGCATTGTTTTTAACAGGAACGTCTATTAAAGTTTTACCTGTACGACGTGTAGGCAATAAAGCGTATTTTTCTGCCACTCATCAACATGTTATAAAAATAAAAGAGATATATGATAACATGATTTCAACTTATATTATATCAAGAAAACAGTAAAAATCATATTTAATTTGTATTGAATACCATGAGAGGTTGCTTTACATTTGTGCAAAACGCATTATAGTATTTTAAAATATTTTGTGCTATAATGATAGATATAAAATAAGTTGATATTTGCAGTTGTATTCTTAGGGAGGGACTAATTTTGAGAAAATTCATTTATAAAGCAGTGTTTTTATGTGTAATAGTGGCATGCTTTGGGATGCTTACAATCGGCTGTAGCCGTGAGCAGGAACAAACACGTGACGGATGGTCGGACACACACACTGCTAATTGCATACGGGCATCTTATGACTTGTTTGATGGATATGAATATGGATATATAAATGTCGAAACAGGACAAACCTTTATTATACGTTATGATGTAAAAGTAGAGAGTGGTAATTTGCGTGTCAAGATAGAATCACCTTGGGGCGAAAATGTTTGGCAGCAATACATAAAACATAACAGTAAGAAAGAATTTGCAGTACAAGTTACGAGTAACGGCAGACACAAAGTGATGATTATTGGTGACGATACAAAAGGTAGTTTTGATGTAAGTTGGGAGAAAATTGACCCAAAAAAGTGATTTTGGTTTAAAAACAGGAGGAATAAAATGGCGGTTCAATATGATATCATTCGTCACATTGGTGTTATCGGAGAAGGTTCTAGAGGATGGAAAAAAGAAATTAATATTATAAGCTGGAACAATAGAGCACCTAAAATTGACATAAGAGACTGGGATGAAAATCATGAGAAGATGGGCAAAGGGGTTACTTTAAGTAAAGAAGAAGCTAGTAGCCTAAAGAATATATTAAGTGAATTAGATATACAAGAAATAGATATGTAAGGAGAAAATAGACTATGCAGCTTAATGAGCAGCAGCAAAAGGCTGTCAAACATACAAAAGGACCTGCTTTGGTACTAGCAGGTCCAGGCTCTGGTAAAACAACGGTGATTATTGCTAGACTTAAATATTTAGTACATGAAATAGGCGTAAAACCTTCTGGGATTTTATCTATGACGTTTAATAAAGCAGCGCAAATAGAGATGCAAAAAAGGTGCAACCATGTCTTTGGTGAAAATCATGGGATGCGCATTTCTACATTACATAGTTTTTGTAATACGGTGATTAAAGATTATGAGCGGCGTCAAAGAAATACCCTGAAACTGATTGAAGGCAATGACAAAGAAACACATAATAAACACACACTATTAAAACAAATATATCATCAAATTAATCAAAGCCACATTTCTAGTGAAGATTTAGAAGAACTGATAAATCATATCGGTTTTATGAAAAACAAAATGATAAAAGACGTTTCAGCGGATACCTTTAGCATTCGTAATTTTATGCAAATCGTTAATGCCTACGAACAATATAAAAAGCAGTATTTACTCATTGATTTTGATGATATGCTTACCTTTTCCTATGCCATTTTACGCAAATGCCCAGATATACTTGGGTATTACAGAAAAAAATATCCGTATATACAGGTGGATGAAGGACAGGACTTATCTAAAATTCAATTTGAAATTATTAAAATACTCACTGTGCCGCAAAATAATTTATTTATTGTAGCAGATGATGATCAAAGTATTTATGGATTTAGAGGGGCAGAGCCTAAACATATTTTGCAAATTCAAGAGAGTTTCACAGGTTGTACGATTTATCACCTTACACACAATTATCGTTCAACAAAAAACATTGTAGATATTAGTAGTTATCTAATTAAACGAAATCGGTATCGATTTGCTAAGACACATACTACCCATCACCCTGACGGTAGCAAACCTATTACCTTTTACACAAGAGATGAAACATCACAAACAAATGAAATTATCAAAAATATTCGCAGATTACACAAAGACAATATTTACGATATTGCACTGCTGTATCGTAATCAATTATCGTGCATTTCGATAGTAGATGCATTAGAATCAGCTGGGATTGCCTATAATATAAGACAAAAAAATTTGCACTTTTTTCAGCATTGGGTGGTACAAGATATTATCGCTTTTATGAAGTTTGCGTTAAATCAATGTGATCAGACCTCTTTTTTAAAGATATGCTTTAAGATGAATCGTTATTTGTCAAGAGAAATGGTGAGCTATGCACTTGACCAGATGAAATCAGATATGAATTCAATTATCGATGGGCTTTTGCTATATCCTGACCTGCAAATCTTTCAAACCAGAAAAATAGCAGGGATAAAAAAAGAATTTCATAGATTATCTAAAATGTCTCCTTGCCAAGTTCTTTCATATATACAAAATGAGTTTGATTATTTAAATTCTGTAACTGGCTATCACGAAAATCGTAATATTTCTCGAGAATATATCGAGCGGTATTATAGCGTAATGCAATGTATTGCAAGCAAATGCGCTACTGTCCCAACATTTTTAGAACGCATCTTGGAATTAGAAAAACTATTTGAATCAAAAGCCAAGAAAATATCCCAATCTGCTGTTGCGCTCTCTACCATTCACTCAGCAAAGGGACTTGAATATCATACCGTTATGATACTCGATTTAAATAATGAAGAGTTTCCAGGAAAATGTACCGCTAATAGTGTGAAAGCAGAAGATAAGGTAGCTTGGTTAGAAGAAGAAAGAAGACTTTTTTACGTAGGTATTACACGGGCTAAGCAGTATCTTTATCTTTATAGCCCTAAGACGAAAAATCATCAACCTATGACACCATCTATGTTTTTAGAAGAAATGAATACATATCAAAATGACCTATTGTTAAAAGAAATAGGAGAGGGCATGCTACTTACACATAAAATATTTGGTACGGGGGTGGTATCAGCAATACGAACAAATACAAGTGGCTCTACTACATTAGTTATGGACTTTAGTGGGACAAAAAAAGAACTTCATTTTGAAACATGTATGGAAAAAGGATTACTGTTTATATAATCTTAAAAATAATGATATAAAAATAAGATAGCGAGCAAAATGGGTTGGTGCAAAAGATAAATCTTAAGAGAATGTCGACTAAGCCATACAAAAACATCTAAGATGCGTGATGGCGTAAAAGAAAATAGGCTCTTAGGCTGTGTATAAAATCGTTTGCCAATAACTATGCCCAATATATAAACACTTAGCCATGGCATAAGAGGATAATAATCAAGTGAACGAAATTGACGTATAATAAGACCGATTGGGAAAAGGTAAGGCGTATTTACATAAATGTTTGAAAAATAATTACCTATTACAAGTATTATAGCAGCTAATAGTAGAAGGTATTTTTTATGTAGTTTGCTTAAAAAATGTGTAAGCATCATAGAGACGCCTAAAAAGTGCAAAATGCCAAATTGTATAAAAACATATCGGCTATAGATAAAAGTAACGGCCGTAATAACCAATCCCCAGCACAGGATTTTAAATCCACGCTTGATATTATTACGACTAAAGGTACTGCTTATACCCGAGACAAATATGAAGGTAATGGCAGAAGTTTTCCCAACATAGTACCAAAAACCAGATAGATACGCAATGTCATAATTGTAAAAATCACTTAAATCTACAATGAAATGAAAGACCACCATTAATACAATTGCAATTCCCCGCATAACGTCGATTTCCCAAACACGTCTTTTCTCATTCATAAAACGCCACCCCTTCGTTTGATATCGCTTATTTTTTCTATACACGATTTTTTATTTTCAACGATTCACACCGCACATTCCTTTTGATACTATTATATCCTTTATTATTTATATAAACAATAAAAAAATAATATCTTTATCACATTAGGGAAATACTAGTTACAGGTCAGAGGTATATGGGATTAACATGGAGACAACCCATATACCTCTGACCTGTAACAATACTATTGTAAACGTAGCGGATTATTAAAAAGTAATGGAGTGATAACATGAGGATTGTATTAAATAATAGGGAATATGAGGGAAATTATGTGCAAATCGTTGAACGGATGAAAGAAAATTGTGAAGAATTTGTCGGAACGCAGATGCCTACTATCGATTATGCAAACGATGTCGAATATTTAGCGCTTCGATTTTTTGATCGGGACATAGATGCGCATAATCGTGGGTTAGAAGAAAAATGTGAAGCATTAGTAAAAGGATTATTGAAAAAAGGTATCGCTAAAAGAATAGAGTGATAATAGGGATATGGCTCGCATATCCTGCTTTTTTGTCGGGAAATGGTGAAAAATTTTAGTGCCCGGGAAAAGTTAGATTTATTTTGGGAAATAAATTAAGGGAAAAATAATAGATAACTATTTAAAAGTAAGAAAAAATGTGGTATGATTAGTTGGTGAATAGTAAGACTTATAGTTGGAAAGGTGTATAAAATGAGCAAAAGAGAAGACATTAAAGTTTCTAGTGTGGAAATTGAAAGACAAAAGAAAATCATTCAAAACATAAAACAAAGAAATAATATGGACACCCAAAAAACAGGTGTTTCTAAGCAGGCAATGATTATTACGTTAGGGTGTCAACAAAATGAAAATGATTCTGAGCGGTTAAGAGGTATGCTAAAAGAAATGGGCTATACATTTACACAAGACACCCAAAAATCAGATTTGATTTTATATAATACTTGCTGTGTAAGAGAAAATGCAGAGCTAAAAGTGTTTGGAAATGTAGGAGCGCTTAAGCATATAAAAGCGAAAAAACCACATATGCTAATTGGTATATGTGGTTGTATGATGCAGCAAGAACACATTGTAAAACAAATCAAGCAAAAATATAAACACGTTGATATGGTCTTTGGGACACATACGCTACATAAATTTCCGGAAGTGCTTGAAAAATCAATGGATGAAACATATACCGTTATTGATATTTTAGATAGTGATGGGTATATTGTAGAAGATATGCCAATACATCGAGAAGGCGGTGTAAAAGCATGGGTATCGATTATGTATGGGTGTAATAATTTTTGCTCGTATTGTATTGTGCCTTATGTGCGTGGCAGAGAACGCAGTCGAAGCCCTGAAGATATCATCAGTGAGATTATTGAGTTAGCCGAAGAAGGATATAAAGAAGTTACACTGCTAGGGCAAAATGTTAACTCTTATGGAAAAGACTTGAAAGTGCCAATGGATTTTGCTGATTTACTTAAAAAAGTAAATGATGTAAGGGGTATTTCTCGTATTCGGTTTATGACATCTCACCCCAAAGATATTAGCGATAAACTCATAAATACCATGCAGCAGTGTGAAAATGTATGTGAGCAGCTACATCTTCCTTTTCAGGCAGGAAGCAACAATGTTTTAGCAGCGATGAATAGGAAATATAACAAAGAAGAGTATTTGACACGGATTGAAAAAGTAAAAGCAGCTATTCCTGACATTGCACTTACAAGTGATGTGATTGTAGGTTTTCCTGGTGAGACCAATGAAGACTTTGCTGAGACACTTGATGTGGTAGAAAAGGTAGGGTTTGATTCACTATTTACGTTTGTTTATTCCCCACGCAAAGGAACGCCTGCAGAAAAGATGGAAGATGTCTTAGAAAAAGAGCAAAAACAAGCAAATTTCCAGCAGCTATTAGGAGTACAAAATAATATTTCTCTACAAAAAAACCAGCAATATCAAAGAAAAATAGTAGAAGTGTTAGTGGAAGGTGTCAGTAAGAATAATGCAGCGATGCTTACTGGCAGAACAAGGACAGGGAAGATCATAAACTTTATGGGTGACAAAGAGCTTATAGGAACACTTGTAAATGTAGAGATTGCAGAAGTACAAACGTGGTCTTTAAATGGGAAAATAGTTTAAAAATTTTAATGTATAGGAGAGGATACAAATGGATATTACGGAAAAAGCAAAAGAGTTAGGACAGATGATTGCAGAGTCATCGGAGTATAAACGCCTTATTAAAGCGGAGATGACACAAAATAATGATCAGGAAGCACAAGGGTTAATTAAAGCCTATAATGATAAAAGAAAAAATATCGCAGAAAATATGAAGGGAAAAGAATTATCCCAAGATGAAATGAATGCAGTAAAAGAAGATTTGCAAAAAGCTTTTAATACACTATCTGAAAATCTAACAGTCAAAGAGTTTATTGCAGCTAAAAAAGGGTTTGACGAGCTTATGCAATCGGTTAACAGTGTTATTGCGTATTATGTGACGGGTGAAGAGCAGTCTAATTGTTCGCCTTCAAAATGCAGTTCATGTAGCGGATGTCAATAAGATAATTTTTAGTTATTGACCTTAAAGGGGTGATTAGATGGCTGGCTTGACACCAATGATGCAACAATATATGGAAGTAAAAGGGAGATATAAAGACTGTATTTTATTTTTTCGTTTAGGAGATTTTTATGAAATGTTCTTTGACGATGCGCTGCTTGCTTCTAAAGAACTTGAAATTACACTTACAGGAAGAGATTGTGGACAAGAGGAGAGGGCGCCGATGTGCGGCGTTCCTTTTCATTCAGCCGATAGTTATATCGCTAGATTAGTCAATAAAGGCTATAAGGTGGCCATTTGTGAGCAAGTCGAAGATGCAGCCGAGGCAAAAGGGATTGTCAAAAGAGATGTTGTACGTATTATTACACCAGGTACCGTAACGGATGCTGCTGTGTTAGATGAAAAGAGAAACAATTTTTTAGCGTGTATTTATCTAATGGATACACAAATAGGCTTAGCAATAGCAGATGTAACAACAGGTGAGCTATATGCCACACAGTTTGAAGGAGAAAATAGTAATCAGCAGCTGTTAAATGAGCTTGCAAGATATACACCTTCTGAGATAATTGGAAATACTGCATTGTTAGCAAGCGAGACACTGCATAATCAGATTAAAGAGCGATATCATACCACGGCTGCATATTTTTATGATTGGAGCTTTGAAAAGGAAACAGCTACAAAGAAAATTATGCGTCAGTTAAATGTACTTACTTTGGCAGCCACAGGTCTAGATGACAAGACAAATGCCATGCAATCTGTAGGGGCACTGCTTGAATATCTAGAGCAAACCCAAAAAATAAATCTATCACACATCAATCGTGTTGGGTACTATTCAAATAGCGAATTTATGGATATTGATGTGTGTACAAGGCGTAATTTAGAACTTACCGAGACAATGCGCGAGAAAGAGCGCAGGGGTTCTTTGTTATGGGTGTTAGATAATACTTGTACAGCAATGGGAGGTAGACTCCTGCGTAAATGGATTGAACAACCGCTACTTCACTGTACATACATTAACAAACGATTATATGCTGTAAATGAGCTGGTAAACAATATGATTCTACGACAAGAAATCATGGACGCATTAGAAAACATTTATGATATTGAACGATTAGTCAGTAAAGTTATTTACGGTAGTGCAAACGGAAGAGACCTTGTTGCTTTAAAAAAATCTATAAGCTTTTTACCTGAAATAAAGCAACAATTATCAGTGTGTGAAACCAACTTATTAAAAAGCCAGCATGATGCGCTTGACACATTAGAAGATGTCTATACATTAATAGACACTGCTATTGTAGATGACCCGCCTTTTTCGGTAAGAGAAGGCGGAATGATTAAGCCTTCCTATCACGAAGAAATGGATTGTTTAAAAAATGCATCGGTAGAAGGTAAACAGTGGCTTGCACAGCTTGAGCAAAAAGAACGAGAAGAAACAGGTATTAAAAAACTAAAGATAAGTTTTAATAAAGTATTTGGGTATTATATTGAGGTGACAAAAAGCAACACCCAGAACGTACCAGATAGATATATCCGCAAACAAACATTAGCAAACTGTGAAAGATATATTACACCCGAGCTTAAAAAAATAGAAGATGCAGTTTTAGGTGCAGAAGAAAAAGTGG
>SKGK01000192.1 GCA_007117465.1 Clostridia bacterium
ATAGTATTAATGGACCTGTTATTCATGTAAAAGGTAGCAGTGATTTTCATATGAATGAAATGGTGTTTGTAGGCAAAGAAAAGTTATTAGGTGAAGTAATTAGTATCGATCATGATATTACAATTGTACAAGTATATGAAGTGACGACAGGTCTTATGGTAGGAGAGCCTGTGATTGATACGGGCAAAAACTTTTCGGTCTGTCTAGGGCCTGGCATAATGGGGAAGGTTTTTGATGGGATACAAAGACCACTAGATTATATGGAACAGAAATCAGGAACATTTATTACCCGTGGACTTAATATGGAAGAATTAAATCCTGAGAAGAAGTGGGATGTGCATATGACGTTAAAGGCAGGCGATACGGTATGCGGGGGAAGTGTCATCGCAACGGTGCAAGAAACATCCCTTATCATACACAAAGTGATGGTACCCCCGGGCATTTGTGGAAAAGTGATTGAAGCGATGCAAGATGGCAGCTATACGATACATGAAACGATTGTGAAAATACGTGATAGAAAGTACAACATATTACCGTTAACACTTGTGCAGCAGTGGCCCGTTCGCTTATCAAGACCCTATAATAAGAGACAGATGGTAACAAGACCACTCGTAACAGGACAGCGTATTATTGACACTTTTTTTCCAATTGCAAAAGGAGGGGCAGCTGCAATACCAGGTGGTTTTGGCACAGGAAAAACCATGATACATCACCAATTGGCAAAGTGGTCGGATGCTGATATTATTGTATATATTGGTTGTGGTGAGCGAGGTAATGAGATTACCGAGGTATTAGAAGAGTTTCCCAAACTCATTGACCCTAAACGGGGAAGTTCTTTAATGGATAGAACGGTTATTATAGCGAACACTTCTAATATGCCAGTAGCTTCTAGAGAAGCGTCAATTTATACAGGCATTGCAATTGCGGAATATTATCGAGACATGGGTTATCATGTTGCGCTGATGGCGGATTCTACGTCTTGCTGGGCAGAAGCACTCAGAGAGATTTCAGCACGCTTAGAGGAAATGCCTGCGGAGGAAGGCTTCCCCGCATATCTGCCATCTCGATTAGCCCAGTTCTATGAAAGAGCGGGGTATGTAACCAATTTAAACGATACAGAAGGTTCAATTAGTATTATCGGTGCAGTTTCTCCACAAGGGGGAGACTTTTCAGAACCTGTTACACAAAACACCAAGCGTTTTATTCGTTGCTTTTGGGTGTTAGAGCGAGAACTAGCCTATTCAAGGCATTATCCGGCCATTGATTGGCTTAGTAGTTATAGTGAATATGCAGAGGTGTTAGGTGCGTGGTATGGAGAAAATGTAGACAAGCGTTTTTTTGAATATCGCACAGCATTTATTAAATTACTGCAACAAGAAAGCAAACTGATGGAAATGGTTAAGCTGATTGGGGAAGAAGTTTTAGCAGATGAACAAAAGTTAATTTTACAAATAGCAAAGGTGATACGCATAGAATTTTTACAACAAGATGCGTTTCACAAGCGAGATACCTATATGCCTGTTGCCAAGCAATTTAAAATGATGGAAGTCATCTATTATTTATATGAAAAAGCACAAAAATTAATTGCAAAAAATATTCCGATTTCTGTGTTGCTTAAAAAGGGCATGTTTAAAGAGATGATAAACATAAAGTACATTGTTGGAAATGGTGAAGAAGGCGTTTATGAAGACTTATGCAAAAAAATCGATTATTTTTATAATGCGTTATACAAAGCGTATGAGGAGATGGAATAAAGGAGCGTTTGAACGATGCAGCTTGAATATATTGGTCTACAAAAGATAAACGGACCTTTAGTAGTGTTAGAAGGCGTAAAAAGGGCACACTATGAAGAGGTAGTAGAAATTACAATTAACAATCATGAAAAGCGGATGGGGCGAATTATTGAACTGGTAGGCGATACCGCAGTGATTGAAGTATTTAAAGGTACAGCAGGTATTTCCCTTAAAAATACAACCACTAAACTTACAGGACACAGTCTTGAACTTGCGTTGTCAAAAGAGATATTAGGCAGAACTTTTGATGGAAGGGCTAGACCCATTGATGGCCTTGGTCCTGTTTATGCTGAAACGAAATGGGACATTAATGGTTCCATCATAAACCCTATTGCGAGAGAATATCCGCGGCATTATATTCAGACAGGGATATCCGCTATTGATGGACTCATTACGCTTATTCAGGGACAAAAACTGCCTATTTTTTCTGCAGAAGGCCTTGCACATCATGCACTAGCAGTACAGATTGTGCATCAAGCAAAATTAGCGAAGCAAGAAGGAGAATCTTTTGCAGTCGTATTTGCAGCGATGGGTGTTACACATGATGTTGCAGCATACTTTAGAAATACTTTTGAGACAAGTGGCATATTAGATAAGATGGTAATGTTTTTAAATGTTTCTAACGATCCGGTGGTTGAGAGAATTGTAACGCCACGGTATGCACTTACTACTGCAGAATATTTAGCATTTGAAAAAGATATGCAGGTACTGGTAATACTAACTGATATGACATCATATGCAGAGGCGTTGCGTGAGATTTCTTCTTCTAAAGGCGAGATACCCAGTAGAAAAGGTTTTCCAGGGTACTTGTACAGTGATCTTGCTTCTATCTATGAACGGGCGGGCATATTAAAACAAAAGAAAGGATCTGTTACGCAAATACCTATAATAACAATGCCAAATGACGATATTACACACCCGATTCCTGATTTGACAGGATATATTACCGAAGGGCAGATTGTATTAGATAAGAAATTACATCAAAAAGGCATCTATCCGCCTATTAATATTCGGCCGTCTCTTTCGAGGTTAATGAAAGATGGTATAGGAAAAGGATTTACAAGAGAAGACCACCCTGATGTTGCCAATCAATTATTTGTTTCTTATGCTAATGTGCGAAAAATACAGGCATTAGCAGAAGTAATAGGAGAAGATGCACTGAGTGAAACAGCTAAAAGTTATATGGTTTTTGGTCAAGCATTTGAGCAGCAGCTTGTAATGCAGCAAAAAGATAAAAACAGGACACTAGAAGAGACACTAGAGATTGCTTGGAAGCTACTACGACTTTTGCCACGTGAGGAATTAGATAGAATTGATAAAGTATTATTAGATAAATACTATAAGTCTCATGAAGGAGAGACCTAAAATGAGTGAAACGTTATTTCCAACCAAAGGGAATTTAATACAGGCAAATAGTATTCTTGACTTATCCCACCAAGGATATGAAATGTTAGATAAAAAAAAATATATCTTAATGCGTGAAATGATGTCTTTAATTGATGAGGCAAAAGAAATTCAATCTCACATTGATTCGACATTTCAAGCAGCATATCAGGCGCTCCAAATGGCAAATATTACAATTGGCATTAGTGCAGTAGAACAAATAGGACATGCCGTTCCGATTGAAGAAAGCATACAAGTTGTATTAAAAAGTGTAATGGGGGTAGAAATTCCAGTTGTTAGGGTAAAAGAAAAAAATCAAAGTCCACAATATGGATTTTTTCGTACAAGTACTTCATTAGATGATGCTTATAAAAAGTTTCAAAAGGTTAAAAACCTTACGATACAGTTAGCAGAAGTTGAAAATGCCGTATATAAATTGGCAGATAATATCCAAAAAACGCAAAGAAGAGCCAATGCACTTAAAAATATTACCATTCCAAAATATGAAAAAATTTCAAAGCATATTGAGAATGCGCTAGAAGATAAGGAACGAGAGGAGTTTATAAGGCTAAAAGTAGTAAAACAAACCAAAAAACAATAAAAATTTTTTAAAATGCATGATTTTAATGAAAAATGAAATACTAAGATTAGAGTAAAACATTACAAAAGATTGTTTTTAAATTATTTAAGGAGTGGATGAAATGGATAGATTAGCTCTAATCCTAGTAATTATTGGTGCTTTGAATTGGGGTTTGATTGGCCTATTTAATATTGACTTAGTAGCAACTATTTTTGGCGGTCAAGCTGCAATATTAAGCAGAATCATATACACACTTGTAGGGTTAGCAGGAATTTGGACAGTCACCCTGTTATTTAGAGAAAAAGAACCAGTAAGAGAACATTAATATTATTGATTTTAATTTTGCATTAAAAACATCCGTAAACGATATCGTTTACGGATGTTTTCTTTTTAAAAAAATTGATTGGGCTGATCTTCTAATCGAATGGTTTCGCTATCAAGGTCTACATGAATATTTTTATGGTTAGTATCTAGACCACGATAATGTCTGCTAAGGATTTCTTGCCATTCTGGTTGTGTCATACTTTCACATACGACATTAGTAACTTCATGAAACCCATTTTTTTCAGCAATATCTTGCACTAGTTTTTTCTTAATCCCTCTTGTTCTGATGATATCTGTCAATACATTCACTCCCTTTCGCATATATTGATAGTATTTGAAATGAGAAAGAAAATATGCGAAACTCATAAATCTAAAAATTTCATA
>SKGK01000095.1 GCA_007117465.1 Clostridia bacterium
AAGGAAGTGATCATAATGGATTGGTTTTATGTTGTTCTAGTATTAAATATGATATTTGCAATAACACTGATTTTTTTAGAAAGAAGAGATCCAACAGCTACGTGGGCATGGATACTTATTTTGACATTGCTACCTGGTGTTGGTTTTATTTTGTATTTATTTTTTGGATTGCGATTTAGAAAAAGAAAAAGATACCGGAAAAAACAAGAAAAAGATTTTTATCTACAAAAGCATTTTGAACAGCAATTCCCATTAATGATAAAAGATATAAAAAATCCACTTCACAAAAGCATGATGTATATGGGATTTATAAGCCAACCTGCAGCATATGTAGGGGGGAATGATGTAGAGCTTTATACAGATGGTAATGCCAAATTTGCTGCACTTTTTGATTCTATCGAAAAAGCAAAGAACCATATCCATGTGAATTACTATATTATTCAGGCTGACAAAGTGGGTCTAGCATTGCTTGAACTTTTGGTGAAAAAGGCTTTGCAAGGAGTGAAAGTAAAGTTTTTGTATGATAGCATGGGGTGTAGGAAGTTGCCGAGGCATTTTTTTCGACCACTTATAAAAGCAGGTGGAAAAGTATCAAAATTTTCTTCAATAGTTGTAGATATAAATTATAGAGACCATCGTAAAATTGTTGTGATAGATGGAAAGGAAGCATTTGTAGGCGGATTTAATGTAGGGAAAGAATATGTGGGTGAAGTGAAGAAATTTGGGTACTGGCGGGACACACATCTTAAGATTAAAGGTGAGAATGTGGATAGTTTGCAGTATCGTTTTTTGGTAGATTGGAGTTTTGCGACAGAAGAAGAGGTACCTTTTGATAGTTACTATTTTCCTGATAAAGAACATGTGGGAGATGCCAAAATACAAATTGTTTGCAGTGGACCTGACTCAAAAGAAGAAGAGATCAAAATGTTTTTCCTCAAAATGATTTATGGTGCACAAAAATCCATCTATATTCAAACACCATATTTTATTCCTGACCAATCCATGTTTGAAGCATTAAAAATTGCAGCTGCATCAGGTGTGGATGTAAAAGTTATTATTCCTGACAGGCCAGATCATTTATTTGTACATGAGGCGAATTACTCATACGTTGGTTCGCTACTAGAGTCAGGTGCAAAATGCTACTTTTACAAGGGGGGGTTTTTACATAGCAAAACCATTGTGGTAGATGGACAAATTGCATCTGTCGGTACCACGAATATGGATGTGCGAAGCTTTAAACTAAATTTTGAGGTGAATGCATTTATATATAATGAACAGACGACTCAAAAGCTTGAATCCATTTTTATGGAAGATCTTAAAAAGTGTGAAGAAATAACGTCAGAAAAATATGCGCAAAGAAGTATTTGGATGAAATTTAAAGAAGCTATTTCGAGATTGATTTCACCGATATTGTAGAATGGAAAGAGACAATTAATAATTAAGAATTAATAATGAATAGAAAATTGGTGATGGTAAAGAGAGGTGAACCGCTCCATCTAAATCAAAGATTATAGATGGAGCTTTTGAAGATAGGCTATCCATACGTATGAAATTACCAAGAAGTAAAATCATGATATTTTTATCATTCAAACTCAAAAAATCCAAGCATTTCAATCATTTTTAGGCCAATCTGATTGTTAATCGGGAGATTATTATCCTTTTGGTATCTGTGCACCGCTGCTTTCATGACTTCGCCATATTTACCATCCACAGGACCAGGGTAATAGCCTAATTCTTGTAATCTTTTTTGAACTTCCTTGACATCTGCGCCATATTCACCGGGGTCTAATCCGCGAATCCCTCTGCCAAAAGGTCCATAAGGACCGTCTACAATGGTTACTTTCGTACCATGGGTAATAATTTTATAAAGCTCAGCAACGTCTTTGTTAAACATACGAATACACCCTTTAGATGAGCACCAGCCAATGGAAGTAGGATAAATGGTGCCGTGTATGCCGAATTTACCCCAGGGGACGTTAAATCCTAGCCAGCTACCACCAAAGCCTTCTCCCCATGTACCTTTACTAACGATAGTCCAGGTGCCAATGGGAGAAGGAGTGGTATATTTTCCGCCTGCACAAGGATATACTTTTTCTAGTTCCCCATTTTTTAAAAGATATAACTTAGAGTCCTCTACGTCTACAAAAATAGAATAGGGATTATCTTTTTTTTCCATATAGATAGGTATCTCGGCAGGAACATAAATGTTTTTCTCTGTACCCTGTAACTCACGATTTTCTAAATAGTGTTCGTATCCAATGAATACACATATAACCAAAAATAAAATTAACGTTAAACGAAAAAGTTTTATCAAAGATTCCCACCTCAATACATACAGATATTAAATATGCTTTATATCATATATATTCATGAAACCTTTAATTAAAACCTTATCTGTGTAAAATTTTAAATTTATTTTAAACTCTATGTACTTGATGACATAGTAGATAGTCGCTTTACACACATCGATGGACTTGGTGCACTGCTCTTTCGTATACTGTTTTCCGTGTGCTTAATCGAGGGCTATCAAAATTTGACATCGGCATTTTATGGTTCGTGTAGCTTTTTTATTTTGGTTGAATCATTAGGATTATTATGGTAATATAAAGAAAAAAATCTTTCAAGAAGGAAGGAGGAATTTTAGGAATGCAGAGATTAAAAAAACTTAGATATAGAAAAATAGACGGGAGAATTTTTATTTTGCTGGCGGTTTTATTAAGCATTATCATTTTGCCGGGGTGCAACTTATCTACTAAGGATGCTGCTGCCCGTACAGTGCAGCGGACCCAGGATGGGGGATATATACTTGCGGGAGATACGGTGGAAAAAAGTACCGCTAGACCCACGGAAGCCTGGATGATGAAGACGGACGCTCAAGGGAATGAGGAATGGTTCCGCACCTTTCGTGCAAATGAAAAAGATTATGCGCGTATAGTTCAGCAAACGCGGGATGGGGGATATATTCTGGCCGGGTATGGGCAGTCTTCTCAAAAACCTTCTGAATCCTGGCTGGTCAAGACGGATGCCAAAGGAAGTGAGGAGTGGTACCAGACCTTTAGTGTAGGAGAAAGAAATTATATCTACTCAGTTCAGCAGACTCAGGACGAAGGTTACATTCTTGTTGGAAGTAAGCGCTCTTACGAGAGGGACGTTTCTGATGCCTGGATGATCAAGACAGATGCCAAGGGAAAGGAAGAATGGTCACATGTTTTTGGGGGAAGTGAAGAAGATCGTGTTAATTCTGTGGAACAAACTCGGGACGGGGGATACATCATGGCTGGGATTGCGAATTCTGAAGGTGTCTTTTCTGGGGACGGATGGTTGATCAAGACGGACGCTCAAGGAGATGAGGAATGGTCTCGGACCTTTGGTGGAAGCGAAAGAGATTATATAAATTCCGTTAAGCAGACTCAGGATGGGGGATATATTCTGGCGGGAAATACAAGGTCTTATGGGTCTGACCAATTTGATGTCTGGCTTATTAAGACGAATTCACAGGGAGAGGAGGAATGGTCGCAGGTCTTTGAAGAAAGCGAGCATGCTTTAGTTTATTCCATGGACAAAACTCGGGAAGGGGGTTACATTTTGGCTGGGCAGATAGGACCATTATACGCCGCCGATGCCTGGTTGATGAAGATGGATGCCCAGGGGGAGGAGGAATGGTCCCAGACCTTTGGAGGAGGTGAAGTGGAAGTAGTCTACGCAATACAGCAGACAAAGGACGGGGGTTACATTCTTGCCGGGGCTACGGAATCTTACGCTTCCGGCGGTTCTGTCGCTTGGTTGATTAAGACGGATTTCCGGGGAGACGAGGACTGGTCTCAAACCTTTGGTGGAAAAGGTAGCCAAACCGGAGTTGCTATTTTTTTATTAACATCTCTGGTACTACTGATTTATAATACAATCTACTTTTCGTTCTATTCTAGGGATATGAGAATAAGAAAGGAAAATAAACTGGCTTGGCTTTTTAAATATATGCTCCTAGGACCTCTAGCTGTTGCCTGGTATAAGTCCTATCGAAAGGCAAAAGAGGGTGAAGCCGAAAGTAGGGGAGGTAAACTCTATAAGTTGGCAAAAAACATCATCATTCCCTGGAGTATATATGCCTTGACATTGCCAGGGATTTATTTGAGTATAGTTACAATGATTGATATATTACAAGGTTCTATAACTTTGGGGCAAAGCACAGAAATGATATTCTGGGTTCCTCTTATGTATGTAATGTTTGTAATTCCTATCTGGTTTGTTTCACTTATTATCCCTGTAGTTATAATGCTTGTAAAGAAGCCGTAACCACAGACACTATTTATAAGGCGCATTAGCGCTTCGCTATTGGGACTTAGTCCCCTGTTAAAATTGAAAGTGATTTAAAAGCATATTAAAGACAATAAAAAATATGTAGACGATATGGAAGTAATAAAAAAAA
>SKGK01000116.1 GCA_007117465.1 Clostridia bacterium
AGCATGGACTCGCCGAGTATGTAAAAGTTATTTGTGGACAGGAAATGGCTACGAAAGCTCAGTGTCTTGATATTGCTAAAAAAGACCGTTATGCTAATGATCATGTGATGATGATTGGAGATGCAATTGGGGATATGAACGCAGCAAAGGCAAATAATGTACTGTTTTACCCAATTAATCCAGGGGATGAAGATGCATCTTGGCAAAGATTCTATGAAGAAGCATTTGATAAGTTTACAAATGGATCTTATGCAGGGGCTTATGAAGAAAAAGTCATTGCGGAATTTGAAAAGTATTTACCTGCGACACCACCATGGAAGTAAGAAGCGTATAAAATGTATAGAGACTAGCATGGAGGTAATGAATTCTAAATATGCCTAAATGTTTTATCACACACTATTAAAATTTTGAAGGAGGTTAACATAACATGAGTAAAGCGGATATTGGTTTAGTAGGGTTAGCGGTAATGGGTGAGAACCTTGTAATGAACATGGAAAGTAATGGATTTACGGTAGCGGTATTTAACCGTAGTACAGGGAAAGTAACAAATTTTGTAGAAGGGCGTGCAAAAGGGAAAAATATTATTGGTACGTATTCTATTGAAGAATTAGTAAGTAGCTTAAAAAAACCACGAAAGATTATGCTAATGGTAAAGGCAGGAAAGCCTTGCGATGATTTTATAGAAATGCTTATTCCCCATCTTGAAGAAGGTGACATTATTATAGATGGTGGTAATTCTCATTTTCCAGATACCATTCGTCGCACAAAATATGTTGAAGAAAAAGGAATGCTTTTTATCGGTACAGGTGTCTCGGGAGGAGAAGAAGGTGCGCTTAAAGGACCAAGTATTATGCCTGGGGGATCAAAAGAAGCATGGGAACATGTTAAACCAATATTTCAAGCGATATCTGCTAAGGTTGAAGACGGAAGTCCTTGTTGCGATTGGGTTGGGGAAAATGGTGCAGGTCATTTTGTGAAAATGGTTCATAATGGTATTGAATATGGCGATATGCAGCTTATATGTGAAGCTTATCAGATGATGAAAGTACTTTTAGGCATGTCAGCAGATGAAATGCACGAAGTATTTAAAGATTGGAATGAAGGTGAGCTTGACAGTTACTTGATTGAAATTACTCGTGACATTCTTGCATACAAAGATGAAGATGGAACACCTATGGTAGATAAAATTCTTGATACCGCAGGGCAAAAAGGAACAGGTAAATGGACGGCCGTTGCATCACTTGATGAAGGCATTCCACTTACCCTTATTGGTGAAGCTGTATTTGCAAGATGCTTATCTGCATTAAAAGAAGAAAGGGTAGAAGCATCAAAGGTTTTATCAGGACCTGAAGCAAAGTTTGTTGGCGATAAAAAACAGTTTATCGAAGATATTAAAAATGCGCTCTATGCTTCAAAAATTGTTTCATATGCACAAGGCTACACACTTATGCAAGCGGCAGCTAAAAACTATGATTGGAACCTAAATTATGGTGGCATTGCCCTTATGTGGAGAGGTGGCTGTATTATACGGTCTATTTTCCTCGGTAAGATTAAAGAAGCATTTGATGAAAATCCAGATTTGACAAACCTGCTTTTGAATCCATTTTTCAAAGAAAAAGTAGAGGCAGCACAAGCAAGTTGGAGAAGAGTGGTTGCAGCAGCAGTTACAAATGGGATTTCAGTGCCTGCTTTTACATCTGCGCTTAGCTATTATGATGGCTACAGAAGTGAAAGATTACCTGCTAACCTTTTGCAAGCTCAGCGTGACTATTTTGGCGCACACACTTATGAACGAATTGATAAAGAGCGGGGTGAGTTCTTCCATACTAACTGGACAGGACGTGGCGGAAATACAGCTGCAAGTACGTATATTGTTTGAGGAGATGAATTTACATGATTAAAATTATAGAAAAGGCATCTGACAGTAGCGGGATAAGTGAAATTGTGTTAGAAGAAAGACTTAAAAAATCCATACAAGAAAAAAAAGAGAAGCTAAAAAAGATTTTGCTATTGCCACCAGACCTTACAAGAATGCATTCAGGATCGGGTAAAATTACAGCCATGTATTATGAAATGTTAAAAGATACATGTGATGTTGAAATTATGCCTGCACTTGGCACGCACGACGCGATGACAGCAGAAGAGATAACCGAAATGTTTGGTGAGGATATACCCAAAGAATGCTTTGTAGCGCATAATTGGAGAGATGATATTGTTAAAATAGGAGAAGTGCCGGGTGCGTATGTAAAAGAAGTTTCTGAAGGGCTTATCGATTACTCACTAAATGTAGAGGTTAATAAACGTTTGATGGATAAAAGCTATGATCTCATCATTTCTATTGGGCAGGTAGTACCACATGAAGTGGTGGGCATGGCGAATTACAGCAAGAATATCTTTGTTGGATGTGGTGGCAGTGATATCATCAACAAATCCCATATGCTTGGGGCAGTTTATGGGATGGAAAGATTGATGGGAAAAGATCATTCACCTGTACGCAAAGTATTTGATTATGCAGAAGAGCAGTTTATGAAAGATGTGCCGCTTATGTATGTATTTACGGTTACAACGGTAAAAGAAGGCAAGGTAAATATAGAAGGATTATTTATTGGTAGAGAGCGCGTGATTTTTGAAGAAGCGGTAAAACTTAGCCAACAAAAGAACCTTACGTTTATGGATAAACCCCTAAAAAAGGTAGTGGTCTATCTTGATGAAAAGGAATTTAAAAGCACATGGCTTGGCAATAAAGCGATATATAGGACAAGAATGACCATTGCAGATGATGGGGAACTTATTATTCTAGCTCCAGGGGTTAAAAAGTTTGGAGAAGATAGTGCGATAGATAAGCTAATTAGAAAATATGGTTATGTTGGTAGAAAGAAAGTACTTTCTTTGTATAAAGAAAATGAAGACCTTCAAAACAATCTTTCTGCAGCAGCGCACCTTATTCATGGTTCATCAGATGACAGGTTTTCCATTACGTATGCAGTTAATCATCTTACAGAGGCAGAAGTTACGTCAGCAAATTTTAAATATATGTCCTATCAACAAGCGGTCGAAAAATACGACCCTGAAAAGTTAAAAGATGGGCTCAATACTCTAGATGACGGAGAAGAGATTTTTTACATCAGCAATCCTGCAATAGGATTGTGGGCTGATAAGAGCAAATTTTAATAAGTAGTAGAAAGTAGGAAGGTGGTGTGTAGAGTTAAAAATGAAAGACTCTACACACCACCTTTTTTACCTTAAACAGTTTACAATTTCTCTTCTTTTTTATTTTTATGTTTTAAGATTTTCTTAATAATCGGCCGAGTAAGCAAGTATATAATGCCTAAGATAATAAGCGTAGGAAGCATCGAAATAATAAAAATAAGGAGATTACCAAGTGCCCTTATTGTTCCGATAAAGCTATCTATAAAAGCAGCTACTATTTTTTCGCTATACGTTTTAGGCTGGTTAGCAGCGGCTACATCCGCGGGAAGTTTTTCTCTAAGTTCAATGGTAATCGTAGAGAACGCTACAAGGTTATCCCATCTTCGCAAGCTTCCTTTTAATCTTTCAATTTCATAGGTGACATCGCTTAATTTTCGCTCTAGTTGTAACATGGTATTAAGGTCAGGAGCTTCTTGCAAATATACCATGATACGTTCTCTTTCAGCTTCGCGTATTTGTGTACGATGTTTAGTATCATAATACTGATCGGTAATTTCTTCGGTATTGATACGGTTTTCTCGTACTTCACCAAGGTCTTGTATTTCATTTAAGACATTATAAAATTTACTCTGTGCGACTCTAAGTACAATCGTTCCTTCTTTTCGGTAGCGCTCTGGTTTAGCAGAAATGCGATGAGAACGGCTAGTGGAATTTTGCAAATAACCAATACCACTGTTTTCAACCATTGATTGTATCAGTCTAAATCGAGCATCAAAATCTTCTACTTCTAGTATCATATAGGCATTAAAAATGATTTTACGATCGCCTAAAATATCTTGGGTGACCTGAAATCCACTGTCCTCTGAGAATGCCCTACTATCTTCGTCTACTTCCGGTGATGCACCTCTTTCACTACCACCAAAGGAACTTTGAGCACTGTCATTCGTAGTCGCTTGATTATACGAGGCTTCCATATTAGCGCTGTCTTTACTTGCACTACAACCGATAGAAGATGAGAGCAAAGATAAGATTAAGGCACATACAAATATAAGCTTTAAACCTTTTTTCATGTAAAACCCTCCCTTTTTAATTTTCTAACTATATAGACTAGTATACGCTCTTTTTTGTTCCAAAGCAATAAAACATTTATATTTGGGTGCATAAAATTTATTTGAAGAATATTATTCCAATCACTTTTCTACAAGGCTAAGAGCCTATAAACTTGCTACGGGCTGCATCAAACTCGCTAACGCTCAAACAGTAGATGCTGCTTC